>JBBTXJ010000040.1:0-12976 GCA_038062335.1 Patescibacteria group bacterium
TCCGCACTGGAACGTGCCACTTCTGTATCGGCGGCCATTCATAGTCACCATCCATGATTTAATTTTACGCACCTATCCGCACTCGGCCGTTTCAACGAGAAATCCATTCATTTTCTGGATCAAATACGCTGCCTTCCGCGTCATCCTCCGCCACGCGCTGAAAAATGCAGAGCACATCATCACCGTCTCAAACACCGCGCGAGAACAAATTTTTGAATACTACCCCGAACTGACTACTGAAATTACACCGATACATTTGGGAGCGCCACCTCACGTCATTTCGACCGAGCGAAGCGAGTGGAGAAATCTAAACGGTGAGATCCCTCGACTCGGCTCCGCAGGGCAGAGCCTCGCTCGGGATGACAAATATCTCCTCTACCTCGGCACCGCCTATCCGCATAAAAACCTCCCGTTCCTCCTCCACGCCTTTCACCAATTCGGCATCCGCTTTGGCCGCATGCATCAACTCATATTAGCGGGCGCGCATAGCCGATTTTACAATCGCCTCCTTTCAACCGACACCGCAAAAACGCTCCTCGAAAATGGCGACCTTATATATAAAGAAGCGCCCAATGACGCCGCGCTTGAAGAACTTTACACAAACGCAACCGCAGTCATCTGCCCCGCGCTCATTGAAGGATTCGGCCTTCCCGCGCTTGAAGCCGCCGCCCGTGGCATCCCCGTAATCGCTTCGCGCATTCCGGCATTTGAAGAAGTGCTCGGCGACACGGCGACTTATTTTGATCCGCGTGATGTTGAAACGTTAGTCGGTTCGTTTCGTTTAATCTGTCATCCCGAATTCATTTCGGGATCTCCAAACGAAAATTCGGAGATGCTGAAACAAGTTCAGCATGACAAACTCCTCTCCCACGCCGCCCAATTCTCATGGCGCAATACGGCAGAAAAAACGTTGAATGCATACGAAGCAATAAAAAATGCTTTCTGTCAATAGGCAATGACAAAATTATGATTTATCCAGAAGCTCAAAATACCGCTCCCGAGACATACCTGCTGTACGGAGTAAATTTTTGATAATAAAAACCGGCACGGCCTCATAGTGCGGAATAACGAGCGGTCGCACCAACCCCTCTTTAACAAACATGCTATGGTCGCCCTTAGTACGACTAAAAACAAACCCCTCTTTCTTAAAGATACCAATCAACCGTCTGTAATCAACGGGTGCCATTTTAGGCATATCCCCCTAAAGTGCCAATTTCATTTTCTCAAACGCCACGAGTTCCGGGGCTTTCCAATTATCATCTAACGTAAAACCTGCCTCCTCTAAAACCTGTGTCAGTGTGCCGTTTTTTTCAAGACCTTCAATAAAAAGTTCCGCGGCTTCACGAATATTTTTACGTGCTTCATCTACGGTTTCGCCGCATGAAGAAATATCTAATTGCGGTACATATGAAACATATGTGCCACCCTCTTTCCAGACCTCGGCAGTGAGTTGTATTTCTTTGTGTTTGTATACTGCTTTCATATAATTTGACTATACCAACCACTGATTCCATTGTCAATGTCCTGCAAAGGAGTTGATATACTGTTGCCAACGGGAAAATAAAAAAGGAACCGAGGGGCCAAGGGTCTAAAACCCAAGGTCCCCCAGTTCCAAAATCCGAAGTCCTACGTGCAGCGACGCACGACCAGAAAGCGGTCGTCCCACCGACAGCGGATCCCGTCCCACTGGTCGTCGAGGTAGTACGCGGATTTGATCCAGCTGTGACCGATCCTAAATACCATCCCGTTGACATCTTGTCAAGTTTTGGCTTAAGATGAGCGCATGCCAAAAATCTCGGTGCTTCTGCCCGTCTACAGCGAAAACCCCGCATTTCTTGATCAGGCGATTGAAAGCATCCTCGCACAGACGGTGCGGGATTTTGAATTGTTGATTTTGGACGATGGATCCGATGTGACAACTGCCGCGCACCTTGATGCATGGGCCGCGCGTGACGCGCGAATCCGCGTGGCGCACCTTCCGCATCAAGGCATCACCAAAACCTTAAACCACGGAATCGCGGAATCACGCGGCGCGTTCATCGCCCGCATGGACGGTGACGACATCGCGCTACCACATCGTTTTAAAAAACAAATCGCATTTTTAGAAAACAATCTTGGCCACGCGCTTTGCGGCAGTTTTGTGCAATTTATTAACGAACAAGGCAACGGCGAATGGATAAAAAAATATCCCACCGAACACGAAGACATCGTGCGCGGTCTCGTGGCGCACAACCGCTTCACCCACGCGGCACTCATGTTCCGCGCCGCAGAACTCCGCGGCATGGGCGGCTATCGCGATGACCTCAAAACCGCGCAGGACTATGATCTTGTGCTCCGCATCGCGCGCCACTACAAAGTAGCCAACATTCCGGAAGTGCTTTTGAAATATCGCTACCGCGACGCGAGCGTCTCGTGGAAAAAACACGGCAAACAACAGGAACGCGACGCGATTAAAATCCGCTGGCGCGCCATTCGGCAATATGGTTATCCGCGCTCAAAGATGTTTGGCCTTCTCCGTCCGCTCCTAATGTACGTGGTGCCAAAATCCATAAAATTTAAAATAAGAAAACAACAGTGGGATAAAAAACAAACCCTCAAAGCCATCGCCTATAAACTCCTAAAACAGCGCGGTCCGCTCCCGCGCTACCGCGACACTTTCTCGCGCGATGCCGCAATCGCGTTCGTGGATGGACTCCGCCTTCCGTTTGAGCCATTCGGTCAATGGCGATTCTCGCCATCAAATCCCGCGCCGTCACGATTCGCGAGCTGTTTCGCGTATTTCGCGTTACAAGAACTTGGTGCGCTCATTCACTACACATCGGAGCAACGCGCCGAATGGATAAACTATATAAAAAACTGGCAACGTGAAGACGACGGCCTGTTTCATGAACTGGAAGAAAACTCAAAAACGCACGATGTCGAATACATCGCGCTCCAGCTCACCTCGTTTGCGATTGAAATCCTCCGTGCCGAAGACACCGAACCAAACTACCCAATCAAATGGCTCAACACCATTTCTTTCCCAACATGGCTCTACCAACGCAACTTTTCCGACCCATGGAAAGAGGGAAACAGAATTTTATTTGTGGGAGAATTATTGCTCCACGAAAAACGACAGGACATGCTGAACCAACTCATGAGCTGGCTCAATCAAACCGTAAATCAAAACACGGGCTTCTGGGGCACCACGGAAAATTACCCAGCCATGCTCGGGGCGTACCATCAATATATACTGTATAAAAAACTAAACCGCCGGCCGCCGTACATCCACACCGCGGTCACCAACACGCTTGACCTACAATATCCGGATGGTCTTTTCCGCCGCTATGGCTACGGCGGTGCATGTGAAGATATAGATGCAGTTGAAATCCTCATACAAGGCGCACCGTTCGTGGACGCCGCAACACAAACACGAGTACAAAAAGTGTTCAACACGGTTCACTCCCGTCTCACCCGCATGCAACGCGAAGACGGCGGTTTTGCGTACAATCCGTACATCGCGCTCACCTACAGCGGCGTCCCGCTCCTCTCATGCGCGCGCGGTGAATCCGACCTCTTCTCTGCGTGGTTCCGCATCAAAACCATCACCGCAATAGAAAATAAAAAGGCCGCGGTGTAGTAAGCACCGCGGCTAGAGATTCTTCTGGGTTTTGGAATACAGTTCCCTATCGCGCCGGAATCGCTCCAGCAATTTCGCGCAATCCGGACGCGCCTCCCAAAGCCATCCGAGCACCTCCTCTTCGGAGTACCGCGCGAATAATTCCGGCACGTCTCGCATGCGTACAGCGAGTAGTTTCGCATACGTGCGCGCTATGTCGCGATCGCGTGCCGTGTCCTCCCACGGCCCCATCGGCCACTCCGGATCCTGCCGCTCCGGATGCCGGTACAACCCAATACGGGAGAGGATTTCGTTCGCGAGTACGAAGCGGTACCATCGGTCCTCACCGATGATTTTCCGCAATCGCTTGCACTGCGCGATCGCATCCTTCGACGGACGCCGTTCGATTGTCTCCCCATTCACCGGACTCACCACGTACTCCGCAAGCTCCAGTCGCAAACGCGGGTTGGTGAACAGTGCATCAAGGGCGGCGTCGGGCAACTTCTGGAGTATCGTCACCAACGCGTCCACGCTGAACTCTCGCCGCATCTTCTCACTCCGCGCCATTTCATGGAGCAAATTCGGAAGATACCGCTCAAGATGCACGGAAGGGATCAGTGACGCCGTCCACGCCACAAACGCCGGTGTGAGATCAACCGCCCCCGCGTCAAGGAGCACGCCAACCGCCTCCTCCGTAAGATACTCGTGCTCAAGCATCCACTGAATCGCGAGCTTTCGCCGACCTGCAGGCATCTTCGCCACACCCGCCGCGACGAGCGCGATTGGCATGACACACGCATGGCACAGGTCGCGCGCTTCATCCTCTGTTACACCCTCCCACTCGATCTGCGGAAAGATGTGGGTGCGCAGGTAGCCGGGATCGCGCCCCACTTTCGCGTCAACCATCTCACCCGCGCTTGCGCCGGTTGCCACACCCATCGCCTCAATATGCGAAAGGGTCACTTCTTCAGGCACCACGAGCACGAACAGCTCGCCAACCGCGGTGTCGGTGAGAACCTCGCCCCATGCGAGGAGCCGTCCTGCCACGATGCGTGCCTCCGCGCTCACGCGCTCAAGCATCACGCGGGAAAGCGTCGACGCGCGCCTCTGCATGCGCTCGCCAAACCGAGACACGACCACCTCAACCCCGCATTCACGCAACGCGCGAATCGCGGCCGCGTACTCGCCGCTTGCGATGTACTCCCGATCAGGAAGATCAGCGGCCGCAAGCAGGAGCTGTGTCTGAAGCCATGTGTCGGCAATCGTTGCGACGGCACCGTAGTACACGCCATCCGGCAACCGGTCCACATGGTAGGGCAATGCGCGGAACAGCAACTGGCGCTCCCGAAGACGGGCCGCGTGCGCATGGTATTCCGGAATCGTAACGTACCCCTCCTCCGCGAACGATTTGTTGCTCTCAAAATCAAGAGCGGCCACTAACCTCGACATATCCAGCTCCCCGAAATCCCATCCCATTATGGCGATCCGACGCACTTCGTCCGCCTCATCGTCGCGCTCTATCTCCGCAAGCGTACGCGCGAGTCCGTCACGCCACTCCTGTGCGGCGCGCACCAGACCCGCAAGAAACTGCGCGACAGGAATCTGCCAGAGCTTGGTGAACGGCGTGATGATGTCCGCGTCCATCGTGCTCATACGCACTTCTACCGGCCGCACCACTTCCGCGATGAACGCCTGCGCGGCATCCGCGATCGTGGCATACCGCACCAGAAGCCCCACGTTGATGAACGAATCAAGCTTCCGTGCCACCTCCAGAATCTGCTGAGCCGTACGTGTTTGCCGATTCATCTTTTCTCCGGCACGGAGAATCATGGGCCACAACCCATCAGCGAGCAGTCGCTCGATCGGCAGGTCAGACCAGTGCGCGCCACCCTGCATGGTGGTTGTTTCCGGCACACTCTGCTGTTCATGAAGCAGAGCCGTGAACTGCGCGAATGGCGCGGCAAACGATTCGCGTGGCTCCTCGAAAGGAACCAGCGCAGTCACGAGACTGGACATTGGCTACCCTTCGTTTTTGTTGTTAATGAGCCCATCGCAACGGTTCGCAAACCGCTCCGATAGACTCGTTAAGAAAAAGGTGCCCGAGGAGTGTGATGTCACACCCCTCGGGCACGCGCTAGAACTCGATCTTCTTGGCAGTCTCCGACGCCGCATCCTGCGCCACAACCACGGTGGTCGGCGCCTCCCGAACCTTCCGTCGCCGTTCGGCAAGCCGCTTTCCGGCACGCGCCGCCTCCTCAACGGTCAACTCCTTGGGCATGCCCCGCTTGACGATCCAGCGCAACGCGCTGCGACCTTCATCGGGATCCATACCGAGATTGTCGAACGTGTCGGCGGTGATCGAGTCGATCACCTGTCTCGCCGAAGGACATTCGCCCTTCGCGCTGTTCGTTCGCATCACATGCTCTGCCTCGTAGTAGACGAGGGCGAGCAGATGGTCACAGATGGAACGTCCTCCGATCTCCCTATTAAGGAAGTCGGCGTAGTCATCCCTGTCCATGAGCTTCTCCTGCATCCATGCGCGGAGCAGGTGCGCGTTCATTTCTTCTCCGGCATCATCCTCAAGGTCCGCGAGCATCGCCGCGAACACGTCATCGGCATCGGCCACGATCGCGGCCGAGGATGGTAGATCGCCTCGACCGGCGAGAAGCTCAACCCGACGCTCGACGGTGAGGTGCTGTTCCATCGCCCCCCGCGCCTCGCGCGGATCCGTGAACTGACCCACCACCTCGTCCAACACGTCAGCCGCGCCCTTGAGCGTCAGCCCCGTCTCGGACGGTGGCTTCTGCAGGAGCGCAAGCGCGCTCCGCACGTCCGTTCGGACGAGCGCGGTGATCTCACTCACGGTCGTAATCATCGTCACGCTCCTCTCGCCTGTTGTCCTCGCTATCGTCGTCCTCGGACCCCTCGTCCACGGACTCCCCTTCCTCTTCTGCCGCGTACTCCACCCGCTCTCTCCGCCCCATCATCTCGTAGAGGTCCGCGGGGAGCAGGTGCTTGAAATCGCGATCCTCGAAGCCGCGCGCGAGGAGCAGGGCCACATCGCGGTACAGCTCGCAACCGGCAACGCTTGCGAGGAAACCCTCGAAGAGATGGTGCGCCATCCGGTGGTCATCCGCGAACCGCAACGGCAACGCGCCGCGCCCCTGTTGAAGGACGAGCCGCTCCTTGAGCGCATTGCCCTCGAGGGCCCGTATTTCGAACAGCGAACGCTCGTTCACACCCGCGCATGCGGAGAAGATTGCCGCCACGTCGTACGGCACATCCGCCATCGTATCCAGAAACACCGCGACGGTCTGCCTCGTCGCGCCGTGCGCGAGCCCGTCGCGCATGTCGTTCACCTCGCCATCCTCATCAGTGCGCACGAGGGCGCCAAGGGAATTCCCGAACTCCGCGTACATCTCCTTGTGATCCACTGCGGTTCTCCTTATGTGTTATTCGGAAGCACTGCGATCCACAGATCGCCGGGCCTCCCGTTGTTTCTTCCAAGTTCACCGAGGCCCGCCAGACAACACCATCGTGTCGCCACCGGACCCGGCGGCACATCAAGCGCCACCTCCTGATCGCCGATACGAATCGGCACCACGCCGCCCTCACGCATGAGGGTCGGCGCCACGCGACAGACGCGCAAGAAATCCATGCCGGGCTCCGGTTCTGCCGGCGCGCGCGGGATCATGAATTCCAGCACGCGCTGTCCCAGCGGATGTCGTCCCAAGAGATCCGGGACCGACTCCACCTCTTCAAATCCGCGGTCGTATTTGCGCCGTCGGATGGGATCCGACAACACTTCGTACGCTTCGGCTGTTTCCCTGAACCGCGCATTGGCCGTCGGGTCATCGCCCGCGCGGTCCGGATGGCACTGCAGGGCGATTGCGCGATACGCGCGCCGTATGTCCTCTATCGAGGCGTCCCGAGGCACCCCCAGGACACCGTAGTAGTCCCGAGTTGCCATGGGTTACCCTCCTGTATTTTTAAATCCTCGCCTCTCCCACTGTAAAGGGTATGAGGCGACTATGCAAGGTACCACAACAGCAGAGAGTTGTCAAGCGTGTTATAATACGATATGTGAACGTGGGGAAAACACCATCATTGCGCCTCAAGCGCATTACGATTTCTCAGGTTGCGACCGCACCGTCGCCGCATGTTATTGATGCGCAAAAATTACTGCAACCATGGAGCGCGGTTGAGGGTGAGGGCGTCATGCGGGCACAGCCCGCCATCTCCCGCACGCCGCGCCAGCTCGTTCTGCGGCGCATGGAGCAACCGGCCACCGAACGCGAAACCATCGGCGACACACTGCTCGCAATCGCCACTATTATTTGGCATCCCATCACATGGCATCGCCATTTAAAAGAAATCCGTCCCGTAAAAGAAACTCGTCCGGTAAGCACGTCCGCTTTCCACCTCCCCACCTTCCGGCTGCCGGCGTTTCGTGTGCCAACCCCGCGCCCCTTCTCACCACTCGGCAAAATGATCGCCTCGTTCGCGCTCGTCTCCGTAGTGCTCGTCGTACCGCTTCAATCGCTGTCATCGCTCTCGTTATTCCGCACCAAACAAACTCTTGACAAGCAACTCGCAGACCTGCAAACCGCACTCAAAGCAGGCGCCTCACCAAGCGCGCTCACGCCGTCGCTGTTTGAACTCATGCGCACGTTTCAACAGGCGGAAGAACAGCTGGGAGTAGGCGAAGATATTTTGAAACTCGCGGCATTCGCGCCGATTCCACTCGGCAAATTGCAATCAAACGCCGCGCTCTTTGAAGCCGGCCTCGCCGTATCTCATGTGGTAACACGGCTCGAAAAAACACTCGCGCAATTGCCCAAAAACGCGAGCACCGCGGACAAAGCGCGCGAACTTCTTGAAACCGTGCGCGCGTTGGAACCGAATTTAGCGGACATCAAAACATCGCTCGCGCACATTGACACGAATGATGTGCCGGCCGAAGCGCGCACACGCCTTCCCGCCATTATCGCGCTCGTTACAGCCGTGCATCGCGATATGCAAACCATCGGCAACACCACGGAAGCCCTGCTGGCACTGCTCGGCACCAATCGCCCCGCGCGTTTTCTCGTCCTCTTCCAAAACGATGAAGAGCTCCGTCCAACCGGCGGCTTCATCGGCTCGTTTGGCATTCTGGATATCGCCAACGGCTCCATCAAAAAATTTGAGGTTCCCTCAACCGGCGCCTATGCCGTGCAAGGACAGCTCACCGCGTATTTGCGCGCTCCCGAACCGCTCCACACCATCAACACTCGCTTTGAATTTCAGGACGCCAATTGGTTTCCGGACTTTCCCGCCAGCGCGGAAACGGTGATGCGGCTCTATGAACTCGCGCACGGCGCTACGGTGGATGGCGTGATTGCCGTCAATACACAAATACTTGAAGGATTGCTGGACATCCTGGGCCCGCAGATTCGCACCCGTGACCAATCCATTATCGCGGACGACACCGTGGTCGCGCAAATCTACGCCGACATTCAAAAAAACAAAGCGGCCGGTATCGCCCCCAAACAACTCATCGCCGCGCTCGGCCCCCATCTCATACAACAATTGACCAACGCCGCGCCCACGGAAATCATCCAACTGGTGCAACTTTTTAACACGGCGCGAAATCGCAAAGACATCTTGGTCTATGCCAAAGATGAATCGGCGGAAAAAGAACTGCGCGCGCTTGCGTGGGATGGGGCGATTGACCAAGACCGTCGCCAAGACTATCTCATGGCGGTCCACACCAACATCGGAGGCGGAAAAACTGACGCCCTCATGCAACAAAAAATTGTGGAACGTATTGACATCCAAGCCGACGGATACGCGCGCAAACAAGTGACAATCACACGCACGCATACCGGCGAACCCGGCACTCATCCCACGAACCGCGACTATCTCCGCGTGTATGTACCTAAAGGAAGCGCGCTCGTGTCGGCGAGCGATTTTGAGCAGCCGCCCGAAACAGTATTCCACGCGCCGGAAACCTGGTATGATGAACACCCGCTCCTTGCGGCAGAATCGAACGCCACCTATGATGCAAAAAGCGGCGTCAAAATATATAGCGAATTTGAGAAGACGGTGTTTGCCGGATGGGTGTTGACGGCGGCGGGCGAAACCAGTACCATCCAACTGGACTACCTGCTCCCCAAACGCGTCTTTGAACCCGCCACCTTCGCGCGACGATTCATGGCGCAACGCCCCTCATTCTCTTTTGAGATGCACACGGTGAAACAACCGGGCGCGCACAATACCGAACTCATCACCTCCCTCTATCTCCCGCCCGGCTGGGAACCAATCTGGCTCACCAGCGACAAGCTGGAATTGGGAAAGGATGTCATCGTGCGTCGTACCGCACTCGACGAGGACCAATTTATCGGTCTCGTCGCCGCGCATAAATAACCACTATGCCTACCTGGCCCCGCACGACATCTCACAAAGCAGGAGAAAAACCCGCAACGCCGGTGCGAAAAAAAGTATCTCGCCGCGAAAAAACGCTTCGTTCTATTTACCATGACGACAACGGTGCTGTGCCGCCCATGCGCACCATGGAACGACGGTCCGGACGCGGCGCATCAATCATTGTGGGGCTCTTTGTCCTCTTATTCATCGCCGCCGGTGTTGTGATATGGCGCAAGGAAGGCAGCGCAATTTTTGCACGGAAAACAACAAAAAATACTACCGTCGAACTCGCCCTGAAAGGCGACGCGGAAGCGTCGGTTCTCGTCCCCTACGCGTTTACCATCACCGTGAATCCGGGAACCGCGGGTGTCAAAGAAGCGAATCTGTCGCTTTTTCTTCCAAACGGTTTTGAACTCAAAAAAACAGAGCCGGAATTTTCGGACACGCCGAGCGCAAAAGAACGCGCATGGCGCCTCACGCCCGATGAATTTAAAAAAGGGCCCACACTCACCGTAGAAGGGGTGTTTCTCGGAAACATCACCGAACAAAAAACATTCCGCGCAGTCCTTACCTACACGCCGCGCAACTTTGAGTCCGAATTCCAAACCAATACCATTCACACAGTTCTGCTCGCCTCAAGCCCCGTGGCGTTTACCGTCAGCGCGCCAGAGAGCATCCGCGGCGGCGAACCGGTTACCTTTACCGCGAATATAAAAAACGGCGGGCCAGAAAAACTTATGAACCTCGCCATCCGTCCGCCAACCCACAAATCATTTGTCCTATCAGACGATCAAACCGTTTTGAAAATTGCCGACCTTGACGTCAACACCCAACTAACGCGCGACATCCATGGATCGTTCTCAAGCGACATGGAAGGAACGACCGCGCTGGCATGGGAACTGGTCATGACCAAAGAAGGCGCTGACCACATCATCGCTCAAACAGCGAACACGGTCGCGGTCGCGCCACAACCGCTCATTCTCTCCATCGCGCTTGAAAACAATCCCGAAACCGTGAGCCCGGGCGACCTACTAAAAGGAGAGGTGCGCTATCACAACAAAAGCGCGCGGCCCATAGAAAAAGCAAAAATCACGCTCTCTATTGACGCACCCGCAAAAAAACGCAACAGCATTCTTGAATGGGAAAAACTGGAAACAACCGGTACACCAAAAGTGGAAGGTGTTCCGCAGAGCGACACCGTGCGTCGCGGTGTGATTACATGGGCGCCTGACGCCATTCCCACACTGGAAATCATCGCGCCCAATCAGCAGGGTATATTCTCGTTCTCACTACCCATCAAAACCAGCGAAAAATTTGACTACACGCCGGTTGGCGCGGCTCAAATTGTGTTGAATCTCGAGGCAACCGCCGGCGAAGAAAAGGCGACCGCGCAACCCATTATCCTATCTCTTGCCGCAGACACACGCATCACGGCCGGCGCGGCAAAAACGGACGAAACCGTAACGCTCCAATGGACCATCGCGCACCATTTTCACAATCTGACCGGTGTGAAAGTAACGGCGAATCTCTTTGGCACTATTGAGTGGCTCAATCAAACCGATGAAAGCGACGGCACTATCACCTATGACCCAATTCGCCGCACCGTCACATGGAACATCCCGGCATTCGCGGCCACCGAGGGCGTGGCCACCGCAAACTTCGCGGTGAAGGTCACCCAAGCTGACCCCACACAAACCGCCATCATGAGCGAAACGACGCTCACGGCAACCGATGACACACTCGCGCGCTCCATCACGCGGAAAGCGGCTGAAGTGAAGTTGCCGAAGTAATAAACCAACGGTTGAGTTCTGTGTTGGTGTATCTTTACAGTACGGCTCGAAACCATTTCTTGCAAAATTGCTAACGTAATTTTGCAACCTCCCAAAGTCCGCTCGGGCGCGACGGAAGGAGGGGGTTGGGGGGAGGAATTCCGCCGCGCCCTCGCTTCGGAAATTTCTGAATTGCGCGCACCTTGATAAAAGAATAGCAAAAATGAAGTGTGAGGGCAAAAAAGAGGGCAACCAAAAATGATTGCCCTCACACTACCGATGTTGGATTTGTTCCTGCTCACAGCCGCTTCTCGTAGAAGATTGTCTCGAAAGGAAAACCTTGTTTTGTTCGCCTGACTTCAGCGTAGCCGTTTTTCAAATACATTTTTTGAGCGGCTACTTGAAGAACAGTCGTGTCGAGACAAAGAGTTTTGTATCCTTTCTTGACCGCTTCTTTTTCGAGAACGTCGAGTATGGCTTGACCAAATCCTTGTCGCTGGAACTGCGGCAGGACGCGCATGCGTTTAATTTCACCTTTTTCGTCGGAAATTTTACGCAACGCGCCCATAGCGACAATCTGACCATCGAGGAGTCCCACCAGAAACGCGCCATTGTTTTCGAGATACACACCCTTGATGTTCAGCAAGTCGCTGTCCCACGGACCATTTCCGACATGCGCGCCTGCCGCTTCCAGCGCTACATTGTGGAGATGTATCACCGCCTCCGAGTCAGTGGGCGTGTAAGGTCTAATTTCGAGTTTGCTCATGTTTGCCTCATTTCTTTTTTGGAAGTGATTGCAGGATAATCCATCTTACATCATCTGCAATCTCAACCTCTCGGCTAAGTGGGGTTTCGAACGTAAGCACTTCTACATCTTTCGGAATGTAGCGCCTCGCGCCGCGAAATTTGGTTTTGCCGATGAACTTGTCGAGTGGAGTTTCCACCACGTTAACTTTCCTGTTGGCGGCGTGAATCACTGTTCCGTCGCAGGTTGCGATGCCGACATGACCAACTCCGTTCGCGGGGTCGTCATGGTAATAATCAATCCAACCGGAAACGAACACGACATCCCCCGCGACAAGTTCGTCGCGACTAACGACTTCGCCAAGTTCGCGTTGTTGAATTGATCGCCGCGGCAACCAGATACCACGCATGGCATAAAGCCACTTCATAAAGCTAGAGCAATCAAGAATCGCTGGAGCTT
>JBBTXJ010000041.1:0-14778 GCA_038062335.1 Patescibacteria group bacterium
CACTGCGTATGCGGCTACGGCTTGCTCCGTACCTCCGCAAGCCTCCGCCCATATTGCGCGGGTGTAGCCTGTCGGCTATTGTACACCCGCGCAACATCGCATACGCAGGAACGTTAGGCAACATAACTAACCTAAATTTATGAAACGCATTATTCTTGCTTCTGGTTCACCACGAAAAAAAGAAATACTTTTGAAACTTGGCTTGCCTTTTGAAGTCATCCCTTCAGCTTATGAAGAAGACATGACGGCGATGCAAGATCAATTTGAACTTGCGAAGTTTCTAAGTCTAGGAAAGGCAAGAGATGTTGCAAAGAATATTGATGGCGAAGCAATAGTAATAGGTGCTGACACGTTCGTTTCCTTTGAAGGAAAATTTCTCGGAAAACCAAAAAATGAAAACGGAGCAAGAATAATGCTAGAGCAACTGAGCGGAAAGACCCATGAGATCATCACCGGCATTGCCATTATCGATATCTCGACAAATACTGAAATAAACGAGGCATTGGTTAGCGAGATTACGCTACGCTCAATATCGCCTGATGAAATCGATGGCTATATTAAAACCGGCGAACCCCTTGATAAAGCCGGTGCCTATGCTATACAAGAAAGAGGTGCTGCATTTGTCTCGAAGATTGATGGTGATTTTTACACGGTCATGGGTCTTCCGCTCTTCTTTGTTGCGCAGAAGCTGAAGGAGTTGGGTGTCAAATTATTTTAGTTACGTTGCCTAACAGCGGATTAGCAGCTCAGTTCCTTCGCCAAAAGGTCGCGCGCTCAAACCGGCACCTCCATTTGACAAAAAATCGTCCTTCCGTTATACTATAACCAGTATTTATACACCTGGACCTGCCGGGAAGTGCCCTGGCAAGCCCGTTGATTCGATGCACCTATGTTGGCTAAAGATACTAAGCAGCGCATCATTAAGCGCTTTCAAACACACGAGGGGGATACCGGCTCTGCCGAGATCCAGATCGCTATTTTAACCTACGAAATCAAAGAGCTCGGCGAACACTTGAAGCTCCACCACAAAGACCATTCAAGCCGCCGCGGCCTTTTGCGTAAAATTGGCGAGCGGCGCCAAATGCTCAAATATCTTAAAAAGGAAAACCTACCCTCGTTTGAGGATCTGGTTAAACGTCTTCACCTCAAGCAGGCGCGCGACATTGAGCGCCCAGGGCAAAAAAAGGAAGTAGCACCCGCGGAGCCTAAAAAAGAGCTCGTAACGTCATGACAAACACGCCAAACAAAAACCAAACCATTAAACACCCGGAACAGCGTGTCGGGGTGTTTATTGACGTGCAAAACCTCTATTACAGCGCCAAAAACCTCTACCACGCCAAAGTAAACTTTGGCAACGTGGTTCAGGCGGCGTTCGCCGGACGCAAACTCATCCGCGCGATTGCCTATGTGGTGCGCACTGAAACTGGTGAGGAGCGCCCCTTCTTTGAGGCGCTCAAAAGCTTGGGCATTGAAACAAAGGAGCGCGACTTGCAAATTTTCATTGGTGGCGCTAAAAAGGCGGACTGGGACGTGGGTATTGTCGTGGACGCCATCCGTATTTCGCCGACGCTTGATGCGGTGGTGATCGTTTCCGGCGACGGCGACTTTATCCCGCTCGTGCAATATTTGCGTAACCAAGGCCGCCAGGTAGAAGTGGTGGCATTCCGCGAAACCGCGTCAAGCGCGCTCATTGAAGAGGTGGATTGTTTTATTGATTTGAGCAGTGATAAGGACCGTTTCCTGATCCGCGATTCTAAAAATGGCGCGGAGACGGCACAGAAACCGGTGCGCGCGCGGAGACGGGAAAAATAATCCACAAACCCGCCCATGGTCCTGATACAGACGGTGCATGAAAACCCTCATGAACCGAAGCATCGGGGTCATGGATAACAGACGATTCGCATCGCCTCCATGATCCTTTTTTAAATCTTAATTTACTGCACCCTAAAACACTATGCCACAAGCATTTGAGACAACATGGCACGGTCGAACCATCAAAGCGGAATTTGGTCGTTTTGCGGAACAGGCGCACGGCGCATGCACCGTTCAATACGGCGATACCGTGGTGCTTGCCACGGTGGTGCGTAGTGAAAACATCCGCGACGGCATTGATTACTTCCCCCTCATGGTGGACTTTGAGGAGCGCATGTACGCGGCTGGCAAAATTAAAGGAAGCCGATTCATGAAGCGTGAAGGGAGGCCCACGGATGAGGCCGTTCTTTCGGGTCGCATGATTGATCGCTCTATCCGCCCGCTGTTTGATGAATCAGTTCGCAATGATGTGCAGGTAATTATTACGGCGCTTTCCGTAGATGGCGAAAATGATCCTGATGTTCCTGCGCTCATCGCGGCATCCATGGCCATTGCCACCTCCGGCATTCCGTTGAACGGACCCATCGGCTGTATTCGCATTGGACGCAAAAATGGCGCGCTCATCCCCAACCCCACGAATCAAGAGCTTGAAGAAGGAGACCTCAATCTTTTTGTGGCCGGCACACCGGAAAAAGTCATTATGATTGAGGCAGGCGCCAAAGAGGTTGCGGACAATGACATGGTCACGGCCATCGTGTTCGCGCAAAAAGAAATGGAGCCGCTCATGAAATTCATCAGCGAAATTACGGCTAAGGTAAAGCCAAAACAGCCGTATCAGAAACCGGAGCTGTCCAATGATGAACAGGCGGCACGCGATGCGTTCGGGCATGCGCTGGATTTGGCGCGCGCGTTTGTGAAGAAAAATAGCGACCGCTATTTCTTTGACGCGCCCAAGAAAACAAAACAGGACCGCAAGGATGCGTTTGTGGCGCTCAGCGCAGTGCTAGAAAAACATCTTGAAGAAAAAGGCGTTGACGGGGTCTATCGCAAACGCATGCGGGGCGAATTGAAGAAGCTCATTGAGGTGGAAATCACGCGCGAGATTCTGGAAAACGACCATCGCGTTGATGGCCGAGCGCTTGATGAAATACGGCCGTTGTCCTGCGACGTGACCCTTTTGCCCCGTACGCACGGGAGCGGCCATTTTTTGCGCGGTGAAACACAGGTGCTGTCGGTTGTGACTCTTGGTCCACCCGGCGATAAACAGATTCTTGATACCATGGAGGAAGACGACACCAAAAAGCGCTACATGCACCATTACAATTTCCCGCCGTTCTCGGTGGGCGAAGCGGCTCCTATGCGCGGACCGGGCCGTCGCGATATCGGCCACGGCGCGCTCGCAGAAAAAGCGCTTATGCCGGTCTTGCCGCCGGAAGCAGAATTCCCGTACACCATGCGCGTGGTATCTGAAGTCATGGGGTCAAACGGTTCGAGTTCCATGGCATCAACCTGCGGTTCATCGCTGGCGCTTATGGATGCCGGCGTGCCCATTACCAAACACGTAGCTGGCCTTGCGATTGGCTTGGCGAGCAATGAAGACATGAGCCAGTGGAAAATTCTCACCGACCTTCAGGACCTTGAAGACGGCAAGGGCGGCATGGATTTCAAAATCGCTGGAACACGCGATGGTATCACCGCCATCCAGCTTGATACCAAAACCGCGGGCCTCGCGCCGGAAATCATAAAAGAGGCCATTGCGCGTGGGCGCACAGCGCGGCAAGAGGTCGTCGCGCAGATGGAGAAAACCCTTGCGGCGCCGCGGCCTGATTTGTCGCCGTACGCGCCACGCATTGAAATCATTAAGATTGATCCGGAAAGAATCCGCGAAGTTATTGGACCGGGCGGAAAAATCATCAACAAAATTATTGCTGATACCGGTGTCTCTATTGATATTGAGCAAGACGGCACCGTGTTTATCACGTCCACTGATGCAAAGGAGATGCAGCGCGCCATAAAGATGGTGACTGATATTCTAAAAGTGGTTGAGGTGGGTGAGGTCTACGAGGGGCCGGTGGTGCGCCTCGAGGACTTTGGCGCGTTCGTGCAGATTTTGCCGAACAAAGATGGCATGGTGCACGTGTCTGAAATTGCCTGGGAGCGTATCGAGCGGCCGTCAGACCGTCTCAAAATGGGTGATGTGGTAAAGGTGAAAGTAAATGAAATTGATCACATGAACCGTGTGAACCTGTCTATGAAGGCGCTTTTGCCGCGTCCGGAAGGAATGCCGGACTATACGCCGAGTGAGCGTCCTCCACGCCGCGATGGTCAAGGGGGGCACAGCGGCCGCAGTGGCGGCGGTGATCGTCAGCGCAGACCATTTGCCGGACGGAGATAAACATTGTCATTGCGAGAAGCGCCGCCTCGGCGCGACGAGGCAATCTATCAAAAAGCCCGCATGTGTGCGGGTTTTTTGTTTACAGTAGTGTATACAAATCTAACTGTGTACAAAATTGTGGATAACTGTGGACAAGTAAATGAAAGTATACACAAGTGTATACAAAAGTTATCCACAGCAAAAATAACTTTTAGCTCAAATAAGCCATTACCATGTACTGTTGACAAAGTGGTGAAAAAATAGTATAATATCTTTGTCAGTGTGACCACCCGCTCTTTTTCTACAATTGAATAGTTGAGCTTGAGCTTGTGCGCTCTAAAAGACTATAGACCTCTCTGTTCGATGGTCTTTCAGAGCGCATTCGTTCGCTCTCCCATGATGCTCTGCGTAGCACTATCGTGCACGCGCGGTAGTACACCACAATTCCCCAATTTTAGGTGGCCTCCACCATAGAAGTATTACCTTCGGGTAAACTTCCGTGAGTTACCACCAACGGCAGGGCCTCATGTCGGTTAGATGTTTTGGACAATACGATTGCTTGTAGTGGCGATTTGGCTCGCTGCTCGCATCTCTCGTCCAGAACAAAAGGGCGAGAATCACTACATAACCACAAACTATGAGTGTTCAACTCGCCCTTCTTTTTTTTAAGCTAAATTTACCGGCATGCCCTTGACACCGTTGCCATCCGCCTTTCTCTATGCTAAACTACCTGCTACACTATTCTCATAAGCTGTCCCTATGACATCCCCATTCAAACCGGAATTTTTGGAAGAAATTAAGCAAAAATTGCTTACAGAGCGGGAAAAACTTGAAAAAGAACTCGGGGGTTTTGCTGAACAAAATCCTGCGACGCGCGGAGAATATGAATCTCGCTTCCCGGATTACGGAAAAGACGAGGGAGAAAGCGCGGCGGAAGTAGCGGAATATGATACTAACCTTCAGATTGAACAGGCCCTCGAGAGCCAGCTTCGTGATGTAAAAAAATCGCTTAAAAATCTGGAAGAGGGCATCTATGGCATTTGCAAGTACTGCAACCAGCCAATTGAGGAGCGTCGCCTTCTTGCGCGAGCAACGTCCGGCTCGTGCGTGGCTTGCAAAAAAACGTTGATGCAGGAGGCGTAACATGGGGTCTACTAGAACACACCTCCTTATGACACTAACCGCCGGAGCGGTTTTTGTTTTGGATCAGTTGATTAAAAAATGGCTTGTTGCGTCGCAAATGAGCTGGCAGGCGCCGTGGCAGTGGCTTTCTGTTCGCATGAGCACCAATGAGGGAATCGCCTTTAGCGTGCCGTTTCCGCGAACCCTGCTTATCGCGCTTTCTTTTGCTATTCTTGCCGCCGCGCTCGGCTGGTGGGTTAAAAATGACCATAAAACAACGGCCGCCGCGCTCGCGTTGGGCCTTTTTATCGGCGGCGCGCTTGGTAATTTGCTTGATCGCCTCATCCGCCCGGGTGTTATAGACTATCTCAACATCCTAACCGGCTCATTTAATCTTGCCGACGCCGCGATTATCGCCGGATTGTTCGTCATCATCTTCCAGCAACACCGAAAAAAAGGTACACTATCCCCATGAGGAGGTCTCGTGAACCGAAACCTGTTTTAGGGTTGGCGCTCGCCATCGGTATTTTACTTTTGATTGCAATCATCCTTCTCTATGGCGGACAGCAGCGGCTGGCAGAAGAACTGGCTCGTGTGGCCTCTGCGCAGGGGTTCAATACAAAACAAGCGCAGCCGTGCGCCGCGCCCATTCAACAAAAACAAAACAAGGACTGGCGCGCTTCTCGTTCTAAAACGATGCCGCCCCTGCCGCAAGGCGTGGTACGGGGGAGCACTATCCTGTTTGATCCTGTGCCGAACCAAAGATAACCTCGTTGATGTCCGTAGCGCCGGTAAAAAGCATAATCATGCGGTCTACGCCAAGCGCGATACCGCCGGTTTGAGGGATGCCGGCCGTGAGCGCGGCAATAAAGTCAGGGTCCACGGGATATGTCGCCTTGCCGGCGGCCTCCCGTTTTGCGCGATCGGCCTCAAGCCGATTTTTTTGTTCTTGCGCGTCCGTGAGTTCGCCAAAAGCGTTTGCCAGCTCCAGCCCGCCGATATAGAGCTCAAAACGTTCGGCATAGCGCGGGTCGTGCCCACACGCACGTGAGAGCGAGGCCATGCTCGCGGGATATTCATACAAAAATACGGGCCGCTCAATGCCGAGTTTCGGCTCAATCTCGTTTAAGAAGATTTTGTAAAACGCGTCTTCGTATTGTTCGTCATCTACTGCCGTGTAACCGCGCTCGCGCACAAGCGCAACCATAGCCGATTGCGTGAGATAGTCATCAAAATTAACGCCCACCTGCTCCTGCCACACCTGTTTCATGGTTTTGCGATCCCACGCTCCGGCGATATCAACAGAGTGTCCGTTCCACACAACCGTACGCATATCTAACGCGCCGCCAACAGACTGAAACAGCCGCTCCGCATCATCCATAATATCTTTATATGTCGCGTTTGCGCGGTACCATTCGATCATCGTGAATTCCGGATTATGCAGTCCGCCAAAAGATTCGCGATCGCGAAAACATTTGCAGATTTGAAATATTTTTTCAAAACCGGCGGCCAATAATTTTTTCATCGCAAATTCCGGTGAAGTTTGCAAATAAAATTGCCGCGCGCCACCCTTTTCATCATGCAACGTTACCGGAACGGGGGAGAGTTCCGGCTCTTGGCCGGGAAGCGCAACCGCAATGGGTGTTTCGGTTTCAACAAATCCTTCGCGCCAAAAAAACTCGCGGATGAGTTTAATAATCTCCAGCCGCTTTTCGTATATCCCGCGCAACCGTTCGTTATTTTTTAATTGTTTCCATGTAGACATAACAGAGTGATACAATACAATCTATGCTCGCAACTGTCAATTCTGCCGCGCTGTATGGTATTGATGCCCTGCCCGTCACCGTGGAGCTGGATTTAGGGACAGGATTCCCCGCGTTTAATATTGTGGGTCTGCCGGATACCGCCGTGCAGGAATCAAAAGAGCGCGTTCGCGCGGCCATTCGCAATGCCGGCCTGCCGTTTCCATCCAATCATCGCATTCTTATCAACCTCGCGCCCGCGGATGTAAAAAAATCCGGCCCGCTCTATGATTTGCCGATCGCGGTTGCGCTCCTGAAAGCGTACGTGCCGCTTGAAGCGGATCTCTCGGACGCGCTTTTTGTGGGCGAATTGTCGCTTGATGGTGCCGTACGACCGGTGCACGGCGTGCTGCCCATCGCTATTTTTGCGGAACGCGCCGGCATCCACACGCTCTTTGTGGCAAAAAATAATGTGGCGGAGGCGGCGTATGTCGCGGGCATTTCGGTGGTGCCGGTTGCTACCCTCACCGATCTCGTAAAACATCTCACTGGTGAGGTGCTGATTCCGCTGGCGCCGCGCACCGCCACAGCACCGGAAACCATCGCCTACGAACACGATCTCGCGCACATCCGCGGCCAGTTTTTTGCCAAACGCGCGTTGGAAATCGCGGCCGCCGGCGCGCACAATCTGTTATTCTCCGGCCCGCCCGGGGCAGGGAAAACGCTTCTTGCGCGCACACTGCCGTCCATTCTGCCGCCCATGACTGAAACTGAAATGCTCGAGGTTACAAAAATCTATTCGGTGTCCGGCCTCATGTCGGCGGGCGGCGGATTAGTAACTACGCGTCCGTTCCGCGCCCCGCACCACAGCGCGTCCGCCATTTCCCTTGTGGGCGGTGGGGACAGCCCAAAACCCGGCGAAGTGAGTTTGGCGCATCGCGGCGTGCTGTTTTTAGACGAGGCTCCGGAGTTTCCGCGTTCACTTCTTGAGAGCCTGCGACAGCCGCTGGAAGACGGCCGCGTCACCGTCACGCGCGTGAAACACACCCTGACGTTCCCCGCGAGATTCATGCTTTTGGCAAGCCAAAACCCGTGCCCCTGTGGTTACCTTGGCGATCCGGCACATCAATGTATGTGTCTGCCGACACAAATTCAGAATTATCAAAAAAAATTATCCGGCCCGCTTTTGGATCGCATTGATATGATTCTTGAGGTGCCGGCGGTAAAAATTGAGGAGCTCGCAGGCGAGGCGAGCGGCGAATCTAGCGCCACCGTACGCGCACGCGTTACCGAAGCGCGTGAACGGCAACTCCATCGGTTTGCAACGCATGCGAAAGCAGGGGACATGCCCACGCTTCACAATAATGCGGAAATGTCATCGGAACAATTGCGCACGCTTGCGCGGCTGGAAGACGCCGCGCTGGCCCTCCTCAAAACTGCGGCCACGCAGATGCATCTCTCCGCGCGCGGATTCTATCGCGTGATCAAGGTGGCGCGAACGATTGCTGACCTCGTCGGCGCAGATGCCATCGCCACCGCTCACATCGCCGAGGCGTTGCAGTTTAGGGGACAGAAATGATCTACCGCACAAATTTGAGCGGATTCACCTTCGCACCGTTCACCCGAATTTCAAAGTGGATGTGGTTACCCGTTGAGCGACCGGTGGAGCCCATGCCGGCAATCGTCTGACCCTGCGCCACGGTTTCGCCGACATCAACATACAGCCGCGAGGCGTGCGCGTACATCGTTTGCACCCCATCGCCATGATCCAAAATCACATGGCACCCGTAACCACCGCTCCATCCACATTTTGAACGCACCACACGACCCGCGCGTGCCGCAATAAGCGGTGTGCCAATTGGTCCGCCGATATCAACCCCAACATGACGCCAACCAAAGTATTGCGTAATGTGTTTAACCGTGGTGGGCCATACATACAGCTGACCGGCGGGTACAAAAATGGAAGGAAGCGGCGCGACAATGTCGGCCAGACGACTCCGTGTGGGCGGCGCGCGATACACCGGCGCCGGCTTTATACCGCCCGGAACCACAAGCTTCTGCCCAATTGAAATATCGCCCGCGTCTGCCAGCTTGTTGAATTCTATAACGCGAGCAACATCGCCCGTATACGTTTTTGCAATTTTCGCGATGGTGTCACCGCGTTTCACTTCATGCGCGATGCCGTCAACCGGTAACACGCGCAATTGATCGCCGGGTCGAATGTATGAACGAAACGATAAATTGTTCTCCCACAGAATCGTGGTGAGTTGCAAACCGAATGCTTCCGCGATGCCGCCAATGGTGTCGCCGGCTTGAACAAGATAGATAATGATTTCTTTCCGCTCCGAACCGAGTTGTGCGCCCGGAATAATTATTGGTTTGATGACCGCGGTGCCACCCAACGCAAGACCGCCAAATTCGGTGATCTCCGGCGCGCGCGTGATGCCGCCCGGTTCGAGCACCTCCTGCCGCACAGCACCAATGCTCCATCCGGGCGGTACAACGGCAATCGAGCTATCAATACTTTCTTCAACAAAATATTCGTCGCTCGGCCCCACTAAACGATACAGCAAACTATCCAGATTCGTATCCGTAACATCGCCTGCGAGCACCGTTGTCTGTGGAGCGAGAATAAAGAAAATCGTGCCGAGCACTGCCACGCGCAACGTCCACGGACTCGTCACGATAAACCAAATTTTGTCTTTAAATGGCGCGGAATACCCCTGCCAATATCGTTTCAGGAGCTGACCAATTTTGAGTGAAACAAAAATAAGCTTTTGGGTAAAAGCGTGAAGAAATCGCCCGAGCAGGCGACCTAAAGAAGTAAGAACCGGCACGGTCGCTCGCCCTATTGCTTGTGTGCCTTTAACGAGCTTAACCAATGTCGCGTAGAGAATACGCTTGAGCATAGCTCCCACTTATCCTAGCAGAAACGGGTGGCCAAAACAAGGCCCACGTTGACAAAAGGGCGCCATTTTTTTACTATACAGAGTACTATGTCCCTATCACTTTGGATTGCTCTCGGGTCGGCCGTGCTCGCTATCATCTACGGCCTCGCGCTTATTGGATGGATTAACAAACAGCCGCAAGGCGATGATCGTATGAAGGCGATCGCGCGCGCCATTCAGGAAGGCGCACGAGCGTATCTCGGACGCCAGTACAAAACAATCGCGGTCGTGGCGATTATTATGTTTGTGCTCATCGGCGTCTTCTTGAATAGTTGGATAACCGCCGTTGGTTTCTTGATTGGCGCGGCGCTGTCCGGATTGGCGGGTTTCATCGGCATGCTGATTTCCGTTCGCGCGAATGTGCGCACCACCGAAGCCGCAAAAACAGGCCTCGCGCATGCGCTCCGGGTAGCGGTGCGCGGTGGAACTGTAACGGGCTTGCTGGTAGTTGGCTTGGCGCTCGGCGGCGTAACCGTCTTTTATGTGCTGACAAAAGACCTGAACGCGTTGATTGGTTTTGGTTTTGGCGGCAGCCTCATTTCCATTTTCGCCCGTATCGGCGGCGGTATTTTCACCAAGGCGGCTGATGTGGGCGCTGACCTTGTTGGAAAAGTTGAACAAGGAATTCCTGAAGATGACCCACGAAACCCTGCCGTTATTGCGGACAACGTGGGCGATAACGTGGGCGACTGCGCCGGTATGGCCGCGGATCTGTTTGAAACGTACGCGGTCACCGCAATTGCAACCATGTTCCTGGGGTCACTGGTGTTTACCGGTAGCGAAATCGGCGTACTGTATCCGCTCGCGCTTGGTGGCGCGGGGATTGTTGCCTCTATTATCGGCACATGGTTTATCCGGCTCGGCAAAGGCAACAATATCATGGGCGCGCTCTATAAAGGATTGTCTGTTGCGGGACTCTTGTCTGCCGGTGCGTTTTTCTTCATCACCCGCGCACTCCTGCCAGGCCAAAACGCCCTGTTTTACAGTGCGCTCATCGGCTTGGCCGCAACCGCGCTTCTGGTATGGATTACGGAATATTACACCTCGACAAAACACGCGCCCGTGAAACAAATCGCCAAGGCGTCTGAATCCGGCCACGGCACGAATGTTATTGCCGGTTTGGCCGTGGGCATGAAATCCACCGCGCTTCCGATTCTCGTGATTGCCGCGGCGATCCTCGGCGCGTTCGCGCTTGCCGGCCTGTATGGCATTGCAGTGGCCGCGGTTGCGATGTTATCGCTTGCGGGCATCATTGTGACCATTGACGCCTACGGCCCCATCACGGACAACGCAGGCGGCATTGCGGAGATGGCAGGGCTTGATGAAAAGGTGCGCGCGGTGACCGATCCGCTTGATGCGGTGGGTAATACCACCAAGGCGGTAACGAAGGGGTATGCCATTGGCTCTGCGGCGCTTGCGGCGCTTGTGCTGTTTGCGGATTTCACGCACAAGTTGGATTCGCTTGGTGCCCCGCACGAATTCTTGATTGATAATCCGCGCGTACTCGTGGGGCTCTTCATCGGCGGCCTCTTACCGTTTCTGTTCAGCGCGTTTTTAATGGAGGCGGTGGGTAAGGTGGCACAACGCGTGGTAAAAGAAGTGCGTCATCAATTCAAGACCATTTAGGGCTTGATGGAAGGAAGGGCAAAACCGAATTACGCGCAGTGCGTGGATATTGTGACAAAAGGCGCCATCCACGAGATGGTTGTACCGGCGCTCTTGCCGGTACTTATTCCTATTTTGGTTGGCTGGCTACTTGGCATTGAAGCGCTTGGCGGTTTGTTGGTTGGAACGATTGTGACCGGTTTGTTCTTGGCCATAGCCATGACCACTGGCGGCGGTGCGTGGGATAATGCAAAAAAATATATTGAAAAAGGAAATTACGGCGGCAAGGGCTCACTTGCGCATCAAGCGGCCGTTACCGGTGACACGGTTGGCGACCCCTACAAAGACACCGCCGGCCCGGCTATCAATCCGATGATTAAGGTGGTGAATATCGTGGCACTGTTGATTGTTGGGTTGTTAGTATAAAACACTCCGAAAACAGGATACAAAACGGGTCTAGGGCCCGTTTTGTTGACACATTCTCATTAACCCGCTATACTGCAACCTCTATGAAATGCGAAACAAAACAGCTCGAAAAATCCAAAATGGAGCTCACGATTACCGTGGAGCCCGCCGAGTATCAAAAATTTATTGAGCGCGCGGCGCGGGAGATTTCTGAACACGCCGCCATTAAGGGCTTCCGCCCGGGCCATGCCCCATATGAGCAGATGAAGGCCGCGGTAGGCGAGACAAAAATTTACGAGCACGCACTTGAGTATATCGTGCGGCGTTTTTATGCGGATGCGGTGGCGGAACAAAAACTTGACCCCATCGGCATGCCAAAAATTGAACTTGCGAAACTCGCGCCCGGAAACGAAATCGTTTTTAAGGCAACCGTGGCTATTTTGCCAGAGGTGAAAATTGCGGACATCGCTTCAATCAAGGTGGAACAGCGCGAAAAGGCGATCACCCCTGCCGACGTGAACCGCGTGATTGAAGACGTGCGCAAAATGCGCGCAGCAGAGGTGCTCAAAAACGGCACCGCCACAAATCAAGACAAAGTGGTGGTGGATATGGATATGTTAAAAGACAGCGTGCCGCTTGAGGGCGGCCAGGCGCGCAATCACAGCGTCTATTTAAGCGAAGAGTATTACATTCCCGGGTTGCAAAATGAGCTGGTGGGCCTCAAAAAGGATGACGAGAAAGAATTTAAATTGAAAATGCCGGCTGACCATTACCAAAAACAGCACGCCGGTCAGGAACTAGCTTTTAAGGTAAAAATAAAAGACGTATTTGAACGCCATCTGCCGGAACTGAACGATGAATTCGCAAAGGGCCTCGGACAAGACACCGTGGCCGGGCTTCGCGCACTCATCAATGAAAATCTCACCGCCGAGGCAAAACAAAAAGAGGACCAGCGCGTTGAAATCGCGCTTTTTGACCAGCTGATTGACGGGTCTACGCTTGGCGAAATTCCTGACGTGGTGATTGAAGCGGAAAAAGACAAAATGTGGTTTGAGCTGAAACGCGGCGTTGAGCAACAGGGGATGGCGTGGGAGGAGTACGTGAAGAGCCTCAAAAAAACCGAGCTGGAATTACGCGAGGCGTTCGCGGAACAAGCGGCGCGGCGCGCCAAGGCGGCGCTCGTGTCCCGCGCGCTCGCGAAGGAACAAAACCTCGCGCCAACCGGCACGGAAATTGATGAAGAAGTCGCGCACATCCGCGAGGCGTACAAAGATAACGCGCAGGCGCAGGAAAATCTGGACCGTCCCGAGATACGCGACACCGTCGCCACGCTCATTCGGAATCGCAAAGTGGTTGTGTGGCTAAAGGAGCGGGTACTTGGCACGCAATCTTAATTTGTCATGCTGAATTTATTTCAGCATCTCCAAAAAACCGCCTCGTATCCCGGGGTGGTTTTGTATAAAAAAATCCCGAACCGGCGCCGCCTCACGAGGAGGATGCTACCGGTTCGGAAGAGTTCACGCGTTCGTTCCTTTCTGGCGCTCGGCACGGATCTTGTTCCACAAGAGGAACGCAGTGGTCACGATTGTGCCAAAAAGCAATCCTATGGCTGCCACTTTTGCACTGAGCTGCCAGCTAACCGTCGGCTGCGTTGCGTGGAACGCCGCTGAAAAGCTGTTGGGAGCTCTCACGTAATACGAGGTGAGCATACCGAGCAATACTGCCAAAATCACCACGCATATTTGGTCGGAGGGGATCTTCTCCCGCTTCATTACCGCAAAACCCGCAATCTGGAACAGCGTGGCAAGCAGAAACGAGAGAATCCAACCATGGTGCAGAGCGAGACCCATCGCTACACCGATTGCAGTTAGTGCGCTTGCCACCAGCCCTGCCAAATACATTCTTCCGAACATCACATCGTTTTCCATCTCTCCCTCCTTCCCTTCAGTTTGAATCTACGCTACCATAGATACATCAATCAGTCAATATGAAATTCGGAGCTCACGTATCAATTGCCGGCGGGCTATGGAATGCCCCAAAGAACGCTGCCGCGCTCGGTTGCGAGGTTTTTCAGATATTCAGCCGTCCGCCACAGGGCGGTAAAGCCGCACCCATCACGCCGGAAGTGGTAGCGCAATTCCGCGCCGCCTGTGATGAGTATAGTCAGGCCGAGTGGTACATCCACACGCCCTACTTCATCAATTTCGCGTCCGCCACTCCGCGCATTCGCCACGGATCAGTGACAATCGTGCGGGAAGAACTTGAGCGGGGGAGCGCCATCGGCGCCTCGTATGTTATGGCGCACCTCGGAAGTTTCAAAGATTTGGGTCAGGAAGCCGGCATGCAGGCAGTAAAAGAGGGGCTCGCCAAAATGCTGGACGGATACAAAGGCAAAACGCAATTTTTAATTGAGATAGCCGCCGGCTCTGGCGAAATTATTGGCGACACATTTGAAGAAATCGCGGAAATAATCAACGCAAAAGAATTAAAAAAGCACGACATCGGCGTTTGTTTTGACACGCAACATGCGTTTGCGTCCGGCTACGATTTTCGCACCAAGGCCGCGCTTGATGACACCCTCAAAAAATTTGACGCAACAATCGGCCTCTCAAAACTAAAAATGAGCCACTGCAATGACTCAAAAGTGGAACTCGGCGGCAAACGTGACCGCCACGAGCACATTGGAGAGGGCCATATTGGCGTAGATGGCTTCAAAAACATCATCACACACCCAAAATTCAAAAATATAAATCTCATCTTGGAAACCCCG
>JBBTXJ010000042.1:0-1029 GCA_038062335.1 Patescibacteria group bacterium
AGCATTCGCCCGAGCGCTTCGGAAACCGGCTCGTCTTCTTCATTCAGGTTCTCCGGCACGTACTGTAGCAAAACTCCGCGGACCTGTAAAGGGTCTTGTTCCTCAAGAGGAATGGAAAGTTGCGGTGTGGTCCAGATAGAAGGCCGGAGATACAACGCCTTCACATGGCCGGGTTTGTACACAATCCAAAAATGCGCAATGTCGCGATGCCGGATAAACTTCCGCCCTACATGGACGCCCGCCGGCGTAATCGCAAACTGCACCGTGGGCGCCTCGTGGAGATCGTACAAAAAATAAATAAGCGCCACTAAAATAATAATGACGCCAAAAATGTAATTGCGCGCGAGCAGGGCGTATATCAAAAATGCGATGGCCGCGAGCCCCGCGACGAGATACCACTTCTTGCTCCGCTCCGGGCGTTCGTATTCGTTGAACTCCCATTCGAGCAGGACATCCTCCTCCGCTTCCTCTTCCGTTGGTTTTTGCAATTCTTCATCCATGGCTTTATTGTATCACAATCAAGAAAAACGTGTGGACGGTACAGGATTCGAACCTGTGGCCCCTGCAATGTGAATGCAATGCTCTACCGCTGAGCTAACCGTCCTTAAACATCACTACTATACCCAACCGTCATAGAAAAATCAAGGCCGCGGTTGCTGACGCGACGAACCTTTGTTACAGTAACCGCTACCTACTATGGACGCCCAAAAACCCCTCGCCTTTTTTGATATAGACGGCACCCTTATTCGCTCGTCGCTCTTGATAGAACTCTGCCGCAATCTGGTGCGTTTGGGGGTATTTCCGCAACGCGCAGAACGCGAACTCCAGAAAACGCGCATCGCGTGGGAAGAGCGTCACGGAAGTTACCACCCCTACGTCATGGCGGTAGTCAGCGTCTATTATCGCTATCTCGCCGGCTGTAGCGTTAATCAAGTAACCTCAATCGCCGAGATGACGGCGCGAGAACAGGAGTACCGTGTCTATGTGTATACACGCGAACTCATCAAACGACTCCATTCAACGCACACA
>JBBTXJ010000043.1:0-1402 GCA_038062335.1 Patescibacteria group bacterium
ACCTGAGGCGGACAGGCCTGCCTGAGGCAGACAGGCCGGCACTCCGATAATTACCTTTTTTAATAGGATAGGAGGATTTAGTTCGAGTTTAAATCTCGGTGCTCCGATTAATTTTTACATCTTGGTTTCAAACTTTTAACGCAACGAGCTGATTAATCACCTCATCAGGTTTCATATAGTGTAACACGGCGCGTGGCCGGTCGTTCAATTGGCGCTGTACGCGCTTGAGTTCACGCACGGTAACCTTGTCGAATTCCGTCCCCTTGGGGAAATACTGGCGAATGAGTCCGTTGGTGTTCTCATTGGTGCCCCTTTCCCACGGAGACCCCGGATGTGCGAAGTAGACCTGGATACCGGTATCAATCGTGAATTGCTTGTGCTCGCTCATTTCCTTACCCTGGTCATACGTTAAAGTTTTCGCGATCTCTTTGGGAAGTTTTCCAAACTCCCGTGCGTACGCAACCCTGACGCTTGCAGCATCCTTCGCTTTGAGCGGAACAAGGATAGTGTATCGGGAAGTCCGTTCCACAAGCGTGCCGATCGCCGTCCGCTTGTATTTGCCAATGATGAGATCGCCCTCCCAATGACCGGGAACGGCGCGATCCTCGACCTCTTTCGGTCTCTCCTCAATAGAGAGCATATCGGCGATCTTTCCGCGTTTTTCGGGAGCATTGCCCCGCTCCCGTTTCCTGCGATATGCATGCTCCTGTCGCAGTCCCTTGATGAGGGTCTGTTTCAGCATTCCGCGTGGAAGCACATAGATATACCGGTAGACGGCTTCGTGGGAAATCCGCATGGTCATATCGGAAGGATACTCCCGTTTGAGTGTTTCGACTATCTCGCGGGGAGACCAATTCTTCCTGAGACCCGCAACGACGACTTCCCGCAGTCGCTGTTCTTGCCGAAGACGGGATTTTCCTTCGCGCCTGGTGGATGCGGACCTCCGTGCGCGCGCGTGTGCCGAGAATGCGCGGTATCCTGCCGTTCCTCTATTGCGTGCGATCTCGCGGGAGATCGTCGATGGTGAACGACCGATGCGCATGGCGATATTTGCCCGTCGTATACCTAACGCGCAACCTCTGCTAATTTCCTCCCGTTCGCGGCTCGTGAGCCGCCGATATATGTGTTGCATACGGATATGTTATCCGTTGCGTTAGATTGCTGACACCAAGTAGTAAAAACACAAAATATAATTATGTCATTTGATGTGTGGGGAGGCGGAGCAATCGTTTTGGGAGTATTGATTGCAGTTGGCGCCGCGCTACGGTGGCCAGCATGGACACAATATATCTGGGCGGCAGTTGCCATAATCTGGGGCATCTCCTCGTTTGTTTTGTAAAACAAAAGCAGAAAATGAAAAAACGGAATAACATGAGAAGAGGCCCCTCTTTTTCTGAATAAT
>JBBTXJ010000044.1:0-9088 GCA_038062335.1 Patescibacteria group bacterium
CGCCTGTCTGCGCGACAAATGAATTTACAGCGACAAATACCAATACGACATCCGGTAGCGCATCCTCGTGTAACTACACCAAGTGTCCGAGCGGGTGCAATTATGATGGCCAGGGCTGTCCGTCAGGTTGTTATTCCAGCACAAGCGGTTATTGCGGCGATAAAATTTGTCAGAGCAACGAGAGTTCTACGAGCTGTTCCGGTGATTGTGTGAGTGGTGGCGGAACAGGATCGTGCGGCGGCATCGCTGGTTTGACATGCCCGGCAAATTATTCATGTGTGTATCCGTATCTTGGTCCCACCGCATCTCCATTACCCGATCAAATGGGAACTTGTACTATGAACACCGGCGGAACGGGTGTGTGTGGTGACGGCACCTGTAACAGCAATGAGTCAATGTCTACCTGTTACAAAGATTGCGCAACGAGTGGTTCATGCGCGCCAACCGTTGCAAACAACAATACGTCAAGTTATAGCTGTAGCATGTCCGCGTGTTCCAATGGGTGCAATTATGACACCAAAGGTTGTCCAACCGGTTGTATGGCCGCCGGCGAAATGTGTAAGAATATGACGGGCTGGCATTATGAGGCGGCCACCAATTCTTGCGTGAAGGATGGAGTGACCTGTGCGAGTCCTGCCTCATGTTCCACCTGTCAATCGGGTTCCACCTCCTCATGGTGTAAGTGGGACACCAATGGTTGTCCAACAGGTTGCCAGACAAGCACAACCGTCGGCTCCTGTGGCGACCGTATCTGCAGCAGTACTGAAACCCCGTCTAACTGTCCGGCTGATTGTGGTAGCTCCACCACAGAAACGTGTGGTAATGGTTTTTGTGGATCGGGTGAAACATCCACCTCTTGTGCGGCTGATTGCACCGAGGCATCGGCATGTACGCCAAATATTTACAACGGCCAGACCAGCGCCAAGTGGGCTTGTGATATGACGTATTGCAAGAATGGCTGTCATTATCCAACCAGTGGTAATACTAGTTGTGCCGATTCCTGCTCAAGTAGCACGGCAACCAGCTGCACTCCGGCTCCAATGAATAACAACAGTTCTGCTACATGGTCGTGCAGTTCTACCATGTGTCCCAATGGGTGCGACTATGATGCCAGTGGATGCGCAACGAATTGCAAGACGGGCACGACGGGCACCACAACCACAATCTGTCCGTCAACCACGGCAAATGGCAACACCACGGGCAGCGCCTGTAATTACACTAACTGTCCGAGCGGGTGCACGTGGGACATGACCACGAATTGTCCAAACGGATGTTATTCCGGCACATCAACAGGATGGTGCGGTGATGCGAGCTGTAATAATGGCGAAACCAGCACCTCATGTCCGGGAGATTGTGGTGGCAGTACGGCACCCACATCTTGTCCTTCCAATGGCTACAACACCGCCGCCGGCAGTTACTCTTGCAATTACACAACGTGTCCCAATGGGTGCACGTATGGCACCGATGGTTGTCCAAGCGCGTGCCAGCCGAGTCTGTGTACGGATAATGGATTTAACATGCCGGGTACGTCTACGTGTAGTGCCACTGCGTGTCCGCACGGCTGTACGTTTGGGTCCAATGGCTGTCCGTCAGGATGCTATACTCCGCCACCGACGGCCAGCGGTTTCTTCCGCCGTCTCGGCAGCATCTTCTACGCGTTGATCACGCTACCCGCGCGCGCGTTCGGACTCTAAGTCCTTCGCATGAAAGCCAAACGGCCGGGATTAATCTCTCGGCCGTTTTGGTGTATACTACTAGCATGAAGCAGTATATTTTTGGCGGACTCGGTCTCGCGCTCGGCATGGCGATGGTGATTAAAAGTGAAGTATTCCTCCGCACCTTCGGCCGCATCGACTGGTTTGAAGAGAATCTGGCCACATCAGGCGGAACGCGGGCAGGGTATAAAATTATCGGCGTTTTGTTTATATTTTTCTCACTGATGGCGCTGACTGGGCTGTTTAGTTCATTTGCCGGCGGTATTTTGACAAAAATATTTGTGCGTTAATAGGTGCGATATGCTTACAGCACTCCATCCACGAACATTAAGCGAAGCGGCGAATCTTTTGCCCGGCATGCGCGTGGCCGATATTGGCTGTGGCGCGCACGGCGGTTTGGTGTATCACATAGCGCGCATGGTGGGACCGGAAGGCAAGGTATACGCGGTTGATGTCCAGCCGCATGTGCTCAAGATTATTGAGGGCGGCGACCTATTTGATACGCCGCGCGCTCCGCTTGAAACGGTATGGTCTGACATTGAACAGTTTGGCGGCACGGCTATTCCCCATGCCTCACTTGACCGCGTGTTTATGGTTAATGTAGTATCGGAGCTGGGCGACATACCCGCGGCGCTCCGCGAGTGTGATAGGTTGCTCGGTCCGGAGGGGACGATTCTGATTGTGGATTGGGGACAAGAGGACCACCTGCTCGCGCCTGCCATGCTCGTGCCGCCGGAAGTGATTGCCGAAGCGGCGGCCACGGTGGGAACGCTCACGTTGGAAAATATTTTGCGGTTTGGGGATAGTCATTATGGGGCGTTGCTGGGACGACGATAAAATATTTTTGTTATGTCTCTCTCAAATTTTTTCACCAGCTCCTACTGGTTCCAAACACCGCTTACACCCACCTCACGCGCCCTCTGGATTATGGGCATCGTGTGGGGATTGTTTATTGTGTTCGCGGTGGTTTCGTCTCTGCGCAGCCGAACCGCGCGCGATGGCGTGAGCCGCGGCGTGTGGCGTCGTTTTGCCGCGTGGGCATGGACCATGGGAATCTTGGGATGGTTTCTCTTTTTCACGCGTTTTGAGCGGATATTGATTTTTAATCGTCGCTATTGGTGGATTGTGTGGCTCATTCCCACGGTGTGGTGGTTCTGGGTGGTATTGCGCCACGCCCGTGAGCGCGCACCGGCGTTATCACAGGCGGCGCGAGAAACAGCATTTCGTGAACGCTATTTACCAAAATCCAAACACTCGTGACGCGGCGCGCAAACAGTCGGGACGATGGGGCGAGGCGATTGCGATGCGCTCTCTGGTGGCTCATGGATACCGCGTAATCGCGCAGAATGTTGAGTATCGCGATGGTGAAATTGATATCGTGGCGACAAAAGGAGGGGTTTTATTTTTTGTGGAAGTGAAAACGCGGGCCGATGAACGATGGGGGACGGCGGAGGCGGTGACGCCGGCAAAACGGCATCGGTTGCTCCGTGCGGCCACGCGGTTTGTGCAGATGCAAGGGCTCACCGGCGCGCCGAGCCAGTTTGATTGTGTAGTGGTTTTGGGACGGCCGGGAGATTCCACAGCGCGCATCCGGCATTATCGGAATATTGGGGGTTGACAGGGTTTTTTGAGTAGGGTATACTAGGTATAACCAGCCTAGAACGCTGGCTTTTTTTGTAAAAACTCACGTATGTCAGAAATCACCAAAGCCATCCAATTTATCTGCGAAGATAAAGGTCTCGCCCCCGAGGCCGTTCTTGAGACCATAGAAATTGCGCTTGCGGCTGCGTATCGCAAGGATTTTGGCAACAAATTGCAGAATATCAAAGTCAAATTCGACCCCGAGATGGGCGATATGAAGGTGTGGGATGAAAAAGTGGTGGTGGAAGATGGCGACGTGGAAGCGCAAGAAACGGCGTTTGCGGCGTATCTTGAGCGCAAGATTGCGGTTGAAGCAAAGCGCGAGGCGTTTGCCGAAGAAGAACCGGCGCGGTTCAATCCCAAAAACGAAATTATGCTGAAAGACGCGCTCGCGGTGAAGCCCGACGTACAGCTCGGCGAAATTATTATTACCACGCTTGAGGTGCCGGCGGCGTTTGGCCGCATGGCCGCGCAGACCGCCAAGCAGGTGATTATTCAGAAATTGCGTGAAGCCGAACGCGAATCGTTGTTCGGCGATTTCAAAGAAAAAGAAGGTGAGATTATTACCGGTACCGTACAGCGTCGCGAGATGCGTGGTATTCAGGTTGATTTTGGCAAGATTTCTGGGATCATTCCTCCCGATGAACAAATTCGTGGGGAACAATACGTTCCGGGCCATCGTATTAAGGTGTACATTATTTCTGTTGGCATGGGCACACGCGGGCCGGAGATTATTTTATCACGCAGTCACGGGGGCATTGTTAAATGCGTGTTTGAAAAGGAAATTCCCGAAATTGCCGCGGGCACCGTGGTGATTCGCGGTGTCGCGCGCGAAGCCGGGGTGCGGAGCAAAGTGGCAGTGGCGACTACTGATGAGGGCATTGACCCGGTTGGTTCGTGCATCGGTCAGCGCGGAAGCCGCATTCAGGTGATTATTGATGAATTGGGTGGTGAAAAAATTGACCTCATTTTGTACGATGAAGATTTTGAGAAGTACATCGCAAACGCGCTGTCTCCCGCCAAGGTGCGCTCGGTGGAGTTACATGAAGACGAAAAAACCGCGAACGTTGCCGTGTCTGCCGATCAATTTTCATTAGCCATCGGTCGCGGCGGACAGAACGTTCGTTTGGCGGCACAGCTCACGGGGTGGAAGATTAATGTAGTGCCGGATGGTGGCGAGAGCGAGCAGTTTTCGAGTGAGCAAGCGGAATCTGAAGAGGCGGCGCCGGCATCGGAGGAAGGAGCGCCTGCGTCAGAAGAAACACCAACAGAAACGCCTGCTCCCGCAGGCGACGAAGCTCCCGCGGCATAATGTATGGCATCTCTCTTCCAAACCATTCTCTACCAGCCGCTCTTCAACGCGCTCGTGTGGTTATATAACGTCATTCCGGGTACGGATATTGGTGTTGCGATTCTCGTGCTCACCTTTATCATCAAGGTGATTCTGTATCCGCTCATGAATACGTCCATCAAGGCGCAGAAAAAGCTGCAGGATATGCAGCCGAGATTACAGGAGTTGAAACAGCGCCATGGTGCGAATAAAGAAGAGATGACCAAGCGTACGTTGGAACTGTATAAAGAGCATAAAGTCAATCCCGTTTCTTCGTGTTTTCCCGTTCTGCTTCAGATTCCCATTTTGCTCGCGTTGTATTATGTGTTGCGTGATGGTCTGGGCACCGCGGATTTTTCTAAATTGTATTCGTTTGTGCAGAATCCGGGATCGCTGGATCCGGTGATGTTCGGCCTCGTGAATTTAGCGACTCCGAATATTATTCTTGGGGTACTGGCGGGCGCGGCGCAGTTTTGGCAATCGAAAATGCTCATGGCCAAGCGGCCGCCGAAAGCCGCGGGGGAGGGCGGCAAAGATGAGGATATGATGGCCATGATGAACAAACAAATGACGTATTTTATGCCCGTTATTACGGTGCTTGTGGGATTCCAGCTTCCCGGCGGCCTTATGCTTTATTGGTTGGCGAGCACCGTGCTCACGGCGTTGCAACAGCTCATCGTGTTTAAAAAAGTTAACGCTTCGTAGGGGATTGACAATCGGCATCAGTTTTGCTAGAGTGCAAAGAACGTTTTAGAAAGGAGTGGCATGGTCACGTACCTCGGTTTGCTTGCGGCGGTGGTTACCTCGGCTGGGCCGCTTTTGCAGATGGTGAAAACCCTGCGAACGCGTGATACGAGCGGTCTCTCGTGGGGCATGTGGATTTCTCTTTGTGTCGGGATCGTACTTTGGCTCTGCTACGGGATTATCAAGGAAGACATTCCGCTTATCGTCGCGAATAGCGTGACGCTATGCTCTTCGGCAGTGATTTTGGGCGTGATGGTGCGGAACCGGCGTGCGCGCGTCGGGCAACGAATGTCTCTCGGGTGCAACTAAGGGTCTACCGCACCGATCAGTGTATCGGGGCGGTTTTTTTATAGGAGGCCCTGTGGTAGAGTAGAGGAGTATGTTGCGCACCCTCGCCTTTTTTGATTTGTTTGATCACCCGCTTACGTTGTATGAGTTGTACGCGTGGTTGTGCCGCACCGAGTGGCGCGCGTGGAGCGCGTTTCGCGTTGCGCTTGAGGAGTTAGAGCGCATGGGGCGGGTGCGTATTGAAAACGGCATGGTCATGCTCGCCGATCATCCGGAACTGGCGGAAACACGCAGAATGCGCAGTGCCTCCATCGCGCAAAAAATGAAACGCGCGACGCGCGCGGCGCGGCTTCTGCGCTGGGCGCCGTTTGTTGAGATGGTGGCGGTGTGCAATCGTTTATCGGTGGGCCATCCGCATGAAGACAGCGACATTGATGTTTTTATTGTCATTCGCGATGGGCGGTTATGGTGTGGTCGTCTGCTCGTGACGGCTCTGCTTCATCTTGCCGGTCTGCGGCGGCACGGCGATAAGATTGCGAATCGGGTGTGTTTGAGTTTTTATCTGACGCCGCGCGCCGCCGCGCTTGATGCAATCAAACGGGACGATGATCCGTATCTGCGCTACTGGATTGCGCATCTTCTGCCGCTTTTTGCGCGCGCTGCCATGCTCCGCGATTTTTGGCAGGCAAATCAGTGGGCGCATCGCGCGTTTCATCAAACACCGCAACCGCAACCGCTTTTGGGCGGTCGCGCGCCGGCGCTTACGATACTTTTTGCGTGGCTATTGGGCGGATGGATTGGCGATGCGCTTGAGCGCGTGAGCCGCGCGTTGCAAGTTCGGCATATGGGGATGTCGGCCGCGCGCCACGATAGCGCGGTTGTTATTTCCGACACCATGCTTAAATTTCATGAAAATGACCGCAGAGAATGGTATGCCACACAGTGGGCAACACGAACAAACGGGTTGGGTATATAAAACACGCGTGGCGCTCACCGTGCTCTTTTTTGGTATTCTGCCGTGGCAGACGCGATGGATTTATCGCGCATCGCCGATTCATCCGGATGCGGAGTGGGGGCGGTTATCGTTGTACGCGAGCGAGTTATTGCTCGCCGTGTTTTTGATTGGCGCGCTCGTGCGGTGGTTTGTGCAGTGGCGACGCGGCGCAGTACGGTGGCAGACGTTCACGCGCGAGCGATGGTGGCTTGTCGGCGCGCTGGCTGTACTTTTGTATGGCGTTCTACGTTCAGTATTAAATGACGACTCTTCCGCGGGCCTTCAGCACACGTGGTGGATTCTTGAGGCGATTCTGGTGGCCATTTTTTTACATACGGGTTGGTTTCCGTGGCGCGCGGCGGTTCGGGGGGTTATCGTCGGACTCTCCATCGCCGCGGTGTTCGGTATTTATCAGGCGATGGTGCAGTATGTGCCCGGGAGCACGTGGTTTGGTTCAGCAGAGCACCGGCCCGAGTGGGGTGGCAGCTCTGTCGTTGAGACCGCAGAAACGCGTTTTTTGCGCGCGTACGGCCCGTTTCCGCATCCTAATATTTTTGGTGGGTATCTTGTGCTTGCGCTCATACTTGTCATTGCGAGGGCCGATTTCAATCGGCCCGAAGCAATCCCGTCGGAATTACGGGGCCTGTCGGGATTGCTTCGTCGTTCGCAGGGCTCACTCCTCGCAATGACGATCTTGTTTAGTATCGCCCTCGCGCTTTCGTTTTCTCGTAGCGCGTGGATTGCGTGGATTGTTGCGATGTTCGTGGCGATGGCCTGGCGGAAAAAACACGCGCTTTTTCCTGTGGTAGTATCCGTGCTCACGATGGGTGTCGTGCTCGGCGCCCTATGGCCAGTAACCATAACGCGATTTGACCGAACCGCGCGGCTGGAGTCGCGTGCCATCGAGGAACGGACGGCAAGCATCGCCGATGGTATTGCGGCGTGGAAACAGACGCCGTGGTTTGGTGTCGGACCCGCGCAATACATGAACACATTTTTTGTTCAACATCCGGATACCCCGTGGTGGCAACTTGCGCCGCCGCATAATGTATTTATTCTGATGTTGGTTGAGTATGGTGTGACTGGCGCGTTACTGGTCATTGTTATGGATGTTTTGTTTTTGTGGTATCTCGCGTGGCGCGGGGGGTCCCGCGCACTCCTTTGGTTTTTACCTCTTGTGTTACTGATGCAGTTTGACCACTATCTGTGGTCATTGTATAGCGGCGTCATGCTCGTTGGTTTGTATGCCGGATTTTGTGCACATTTTATCCACACGCTCCCCACACTTCGTGCACACGAAAGCTCTTGACACAGGTACAACCGCATGAAAGGATGAGTATATACAAAGAGCCCATCTAACCATGCAGAAGTGCAGAGGATCGGGCAGTTATGAAGTTACGAGGAGAGTCAGAGAAGCCTAGAGGTGGGCTCCGTCCGTTGACAACGCGGTCGTAGCTTCCTTTGGGCTTTTTTGATGCCTTCATACACATAAACGGACGTAACGGTCCAGAATCGGGGTGTCAAAAAAGCCAGCAGGAGGTTATAACCACTCGACGTGTAATTTTTAAGTAGAATTATGAGTGAGTTATCCTCCGATGACTTGGGTATGTGCCCCCTCGGTGTGCGTGTGCGTTACCCCCTTATTGCACCCATTCGAGTGGAAATTACCGAGCTTCACAACTGACGGTCACGAGTTGCACGAGGAATAGTATGTTAGCGGTTGTAGAGGAGCGCTGTGCGTCCGCAAGGCCACATCTCCCACTTGGGCATCTATCGAATCGTTGGTTTTTGGGGCGCATTTCCGGTCACGCGTCTAGAGTTAAATAAAAAGGGCCAGCAATGGCTCTTAGGAGAGGGAGGTCCTATGGTGATACTCAACGCCCGACTAGGGACATCACCATCTATGGGACGTTGGCTCGCGGTGCATGGGTTCAGAACCCGCCGCATGGAACGCCACAGCGATCAGATGGTTCGTCTGTCGTTCCTGACACATCATGAGGCGCATGGACGGTATGAGGCGGCCGGCACGAGCTAGCAATGCAGTAAGGGGCGATAACGCAGCGCAAACGCGCTGCGTTTGGTTTTATCGTTTATACCGTTCTAATTGCACGGATCCCATCTCATCAGATTGATTACTCCCCTCATATTTCCACCCATGCTCCATCAGCCATTCGCGTACGCCAACCACATACGGGTCGCTTTGCACAACAAGGAGCGAGCCGGACGCTGGGGTAAGGGCGACGAGTTGTTCTTGCAAATATTCGGGGTTCAATTCCCATCGCCAGTTATGAGCAAGTAGCGTTTGGATGGACGTGTCGGTGGTGCCGGGCGCGGGAATGACGAGCGGCGTCGCAGAACCGCGATAATAGTGGCGAA
>JBBTXJ010000045.1:0-1143 GCA_038062335.1 Patescibacteria group bacterium
TCTCAAGGGAAACCCAACGAGTGCCGTTCACGCTCGTAATGGTGAGGTCAACACGATCGGCGTGATGCGGCCGTGCCGCCTGCACCAGTGTTACCAGCACCCGACCCGCTGCCACCTTCGGTTCATCCACGGTTATCACCCACGCGTCACTGCAACGCGTGTCGCGCCACTCAACGCACTGTTCCATGTTCCCTCCACCATTTTGATTGCACTACTATACGACACGCGGCCGCGCCGGTCAATACGATAACGGAGCTGTGGATAAACCGCTTGCCAACAATTGTGAGCACTTGCGCAAAGTGGTATACTACTGATTGACTTTTATCTTTTTAACTCTTTTATGTCTCCTCTCGCACCGCTCCTTTCCTTCATTATGGGACTCATGGGTGTAGCGTATGTTGGCGCACAAGTAATGACCGCGCCGCCACCGCCACCGCCCACACAATACGGTGGTGAATATTCCGTTCCGGCCCAGACATGTCCGGAACTTACTGCGCAATGCTCTTTTGGGTACGCGTATGACAAAGCAACCGGTTGCTCAAGCAACGAATGCGCCCCAGACCCAGCTATACAACAGCAGGAATGGGACGCGCAATGCGTAAAAGATAAACAACGCGAGCTCAAAGATTTTGAACGAAATAGCATAAAAGACACCGAACGCAGATTCAAAGAACTGGAAAAAAATAAATTTGTTGTTCCAGCGGAGGCGAAAGCCAACTTCGAACAAATGAAAGCGGCGTGGCAAAAGGCCCAAGGGCTTGTCAACTGTCAAGACCTCAACGATGCCACGAAAGACATGTATGATTTTTCTAATGAAGTCAACGGCGGGTTGCGCGATGCCGAAGACGTGATGAACAACGCTCGCTGTATTAAGGACGCGCAACGTGAACTCAAGGATTTTGAACGATACGCCATTAAAGACCCGGAACAGAAAATATTGCGGGCCAAAAAACAAAAAGTGGCTATTCCGTCCAACATCACTGACGGCATCGCGCGCTTAAAAGAATTGATGGCGTTAAAATCTTACTAGCAGAGGATTCCCTTGATAATCAGTTTCTGATCAGTCAGATTCTAAAAAAGGCAGGGGCCCAGGTACAGCTCGTTGAAAACGGCAAGTTAGCTTTAGAAAAGGCTCAAAATAAC
>JBBTXJ010000046.1:0-4781 GCA_038062335.1 Patescibacteria group bacterium
CATGCGTTGGCGGATGTCCTCGCGCCGCGCAATCACTATCATCCTCTGCCATCGCATCCGTCTGTGGAGCGCGATATCGCGTTCGTGATCGATCGCGCGGTGGCGCATGAGGCCGTGGTTGCCGCGGTGCAGGGAGCAAGTAAACTGTCTGCCACGGTGGCGCTCTTCGATGTGTTCGAAGGCCGCGCCATCCCGTCTGGAAAAAAGAGTATGGCGTTTCATGTCACCTATTACGAGCCCGGGCAGACGCTGACGGCAGAAACGGTGGAGCGTGAACATGCGGCGGTGATGAAGGCGATTAAAAAATTGGGCGGCGTGGTGCGATAAACTATCCCAATGTATCCAGATTAGGCATAATGGTTGAATGGCCGAGCTTATCCACAACCTCTGACAAGACTAGTAAAAAGTGCTATAATATGGTATTTATAAAGGTATGGAAAGCTCACCGGATTACAAAAAATGTGAGGATATAGCAACTGAATTATTAGAAAAATATGTGATTACTGAACCAGTAGTCAACGTTTTTGAGATTGCAAAAAGTGAAGGACTTGGTTTGAAATTTGTTCAAATGCCCGAAGCATTAAAAAATGTTGCTGGTTTTCTTAGTGATAAAACAATCTATATAAATAAGGAAGATCCCACCAATAGACAGGTATTTACAGTCGCTCACGAATTAGGACACTTTGAGTTGAAACATGATCCAAAAGAATATAAGGTTTTGCTTCGCCTTACTCTCCAAAATCGGGAGTATGATGTGGTTGAAAAAGAAGCTAATTGTTTTGCTGCGAATATCTTAGTGCCTGAAAAAATGCTAAATGCTGTTATTAAAAAATACCAACTAGCAAGTGATAATGTCGATATCATCGCTAGTATGTTTGGCGTTTCAAAAGAAATGATGGAGTATCGAATGAAAAGATTAAAATTATGGCAGAACCAATTGGCATAGAAGAAGCGAGTGAATTGATAAAAAGCGCTCCTGCTTATTCCACTCTTTCACCCAATAATGAATATTTAGAGATACAGAGAAAGCAAAATGAATTAGAGGATGCTCAAACAAGGGCAAGAATTTTAGCAACAGAGAGACTCAAAATTATTGAAATGAGAAGTAGCTGGTCTACCTGGCTACTGAGGGTAATTATTGGGATAGTAGTGTTTGATTTTTTCGTTATTGTGGCTGTTGGATATGGTTGGATGACTTTTAAATCAGACTTTATTGTACCCTTTTTCGTTGGGGAAAGCTTTTTTAAAACAATAGGTTTGGCAGTTATCGTAGTTAGATATTTGTTCAATAAAGAAGGAGATGGAAAAGAATAATTTCCTCGCCCTCCTTTCTCTGATAAGCGTCAGCGTGCGCCAGGCGGTTTTGTAGTTCACGTTGGTATTTATTATGCGTCAAGTGGATACATGGGAAACTATCCACATCCCCGCATTTGCATCATCGCCGCGCTCTGTTATAGTAGTCCACACGTATGCTGGAATCCAGTAAAGATTTGTTTTACATCGTCCTTGCCTTCTCGGTATTCTGGGTGAGCATGTTTCTTTGTTGGGTGATGTATTCCATGGCGATGATTTTGAAAAACGCGAACGAGATCATGCATGAGATGCGCGAACGGTTGCGCGGCGTCTCGGAATCCATTGATTTTTTGCGCGATCGGGTGGACGCGCTGACGCAATCGGTGGGATACCTCACGGAGCACGCGAAAAAATCGTTTAAGAAATAATTATTCACAGTAATTCATTCTGGTATGAACGAGTTTGCACAAGGCGGTATTTCGCCAAAACGCGCCTTTATTGGAGGGATCGTGATAGGGATTTTAATCCTTTGCGCGATTGGGTTCTTTATTCTGCTGGGTGTGGTTTTGAAGAGTGGCGGTTCGCCGAGCGCGGCTCCGCTTGCGTTTGGTAATGATCCGTCCGCAGGCGCACCATCAGCCGGTGGTCCGCCAGCGCCGCCAGCCGGTCCGTTGAAAGAAGTGGCAAAAGATGAGCACATCCGCGGCCCCAAGGATGCCAAGGTTACGATTGTGGAGTATTCAGATTTTGAATGTCCGTTCTGCAAGAATTTTCATGAAACAATGGTTGAGGTGCTCGCGAGCAACAAGGATGTGCGATGGGTGTACCGTCATTTTCCACTTTCGTTTCATCCGACAGCACAACCAACCGCGGAGGCGTCTGAATGTGTGGCCGATTTGGGTGGCAATGACGCGTTTTGGAAGTTTGCCGATGCCGCGTTTGGCAAGGGCGGAGCGCATAGTACGGCCGATATTGAGAATTACGCGCGCACGGCCGGTGTTGACGCGGGGAAATTCAAAAAGTGTGTTGAGAGCGGAAAATATAAGAGCAAAGTGAATCAGCAACAGCAAGAAGGGCAGTCCGCCGGTGTGCAGGGGACGCCGGGGAACTTTGTGGTCGGACCGAACGGCACACGCGAATTGCCGGGCGCGGTTCCTGCCTCCTCCGTGCAGGCCGCGATTGATGGAGTCAAATAACAAAAAACGGGCTTCGGCCCGTTTTTTGTTATCCCGGACCCGCCTCTGGCGGGATCCGGGATCCAGTTTATCGCAGATGTCGTTTTTGCATTTCCTTCCATCCTTCTACCACTACGTATCCCGCGGCAAGCATCATCCACATGTGCTGATCTTGCAGAAATCCGCGCACTACGGCCGCCACGCCCTGATAGGCGCCTGCGCCGATCGTAACGCGCTGGAGCGAGACCATGATGCCCAGTAAAAGCGCAATCGCCACCCATCCGGTGATGAATTTTTCTTTGCCAAGAACAAGCGAAATGACGAGGAGCCCCTCAACCACGGCAAATCCAATGGCCGCGATTGAAGCGAGATTCCATGGGAGGCCAAACGGCAGGATACTGGTGAATTGTCCAATCCACCCGCCCCAGTCCACCAGTTTATAACCGAGTTCCACCGCAAAAATAGCGGCAAGGAGATAGCGGGAAAGATATGAGACGATGTTCATAGATGAACGATAAGGATTAGCTCAAACGGGCGGCGACGGTATTCCAATCAATCGCCTTTATAAATGCATCTATGTAATCCGCTTTTTTTAAACCGTAATCAATCATGAATGCGTGCTCCCACATGTCCATAACAAGAAGTGGAGTTGCGCCTGCCAAATGATTTTCCGCGTGGTCGCTCACCCAGATATTGAAGAGGCGGTCTGCCACCGTATCATAATACATTACTACCCATCCGATTCCACGCAGTGTGGCAACATTCCGAAAATCTTTTTCACAATTTTCGCCGGAACCAAACGAGGCGGTCATTTTTTTATACAGCGATGATTCCGGCGCGAGCGCGCTCGCCGTTTTATTCATGTTCCCAAAATACAGTTCATGCAAGCGCATGCCATTCCATTCCCATCCAAAGCGACGTTTGAGTTCGCTATATTCTGGTGTACCTGCTTCTGCCGCGCCAAGTTTTTCTAGCAACGTATTCACATTCTTCACATACCCTTGATAGAGCGTGAAGTGATTATTCAAGAGCGTGTCACTAAATCCCGGCGTGCCGATGAGTGATGAGAAATCTTTTGGTATATACATATAGTGGATTAATATTTAAGAATGACGGCGGAGGGGCTGCCTTACCGAGCAGCGTATCGGAGCCCGAGCGGGCATGGATTTTCTGCGAAGCAGAAAAGAGCGAAGGCGAGATACGACGAGCGCTCGCCTCGCAGGGGGTCCCTGACGGGCCGAGCAAGCGCAGGCCCCGGAGAGCGACTCGTGTCTGCGAGGAAGGCGTGCCCCGAGCCGTTCGTTAAATCTTTCCCACTAAATCCAATCCCGGCCGCAGCGTGCTCTTGCCTGGCTCCCAACTTGCGGGGCAGACCTCGCCATCATGCTGGCTCACAAAAACGGCCGCCTGCAGTTTGCGGAGCAACTCCTTCGCGCTGCGTCCAATACTATTATCATGCATCTCGTACGCTTTCAGTATACCATCGGGATCAATAATAAAGCTACCACGCAACGAGAGTCCATCTTCCTCAATATACGTTCCAAATTCACGACAGAGTTTTCCCGTGGGATCTGCGGCCATCGGGAACTGAATTTTGGAAATGGCGGGCGAGGTATCGTGCCACGCCTTGTGCACATACACGGTATCCGTGCTCACACTCATCACTTCGGCGCCGAGCGCGCGGAATTGTTCGTAGTGCATCGCCGCCTCCTCCAATTCCGTGGGGCAGATGAACGTAAAGTCAGCCGGATAAAAAATGAGCACGAGCCATGTGCCGCGAAAGTCAGAAAACCGGACCTTTCGCGTATCGTTATTTTGGAAGACCTTGAACGCAAGGTCGGGGATTGTTTGACCGATTACTATCATAGTATGTTATCGTACCACGTGCCGTTGAACTGTCAATTGCCATTTCGTTTTTTAAAAAGCGGTAACTGGCGGACCGGCAACGCGCTTTCAATGTGGCTCACGAGCGCCTCGAGCGCGATTTCGTCTTCCACGAAATTTATTTTATCCGTATTGACCGTCAGAATGGGTGCGACGGTGAACGTGCGCGACCAGCGATCGTACAGTTGATTCAATTCCGCGAGGTATGACGTGGGCACTTTGCGTTCATACTCGCGGCCGCGGAGGTGGATGCGATGGAGAAGGGTTGGTAGATTCGCGCGCAGATACACAATCAAATTCGGCGCGGGCACAAGCTCAATCAAATTTTGATAAATTCGTTGATACGTCGCCCAATCGCGTTCGGATATTAAGTCCTTTTCGTACAAATTACGCGCGAACACCTCCGCGTTTTCATACACACTGCGATCC
>JBBTXJ010000047.1:0-1450 GCA_038062335.1 Patescibacteria group bacterium
GCCTGCGTTCACAAAGGCGACAGCCGTAAGGATGGCGCCCACGATGATGGGGAGTGTGGAAAGGAGGTATGCGCCGAGCGCCGGCAGGAGCCGGAGGGCCGTGGTGCGGAAGGTGTCGCGCGCGTCTACGCTGCGCGCCTCAAGACGCATCGCCAACGCGTAGAGGACGGTGAGTTCGGTGTAAAACAGGATGACAAACAGCGGGAAGGTAATGATGGTGAAGCTGATAATTTGGTCCCAGTTTTTGGCGAGCAGTGTGCCGAGGGTGGGGCCGTAGAGGGTTGAGACGAAATTCATGACGAGCGAGGCCGCGAGAAACAGGAGTATAAAAATATAATAGGACCGCACGTTTTTGGTGTAGAGGTCCCATCCGCGTTTTAAGAGTTCAAAGACACCGGGCATAGAGAAATTGTCATCCCGAGCGAAGTCGAGGGATCTCATGGTGAGATTCCTCCGCTCGCTTTGCTCGGTCGAAATGACATTAAGTTATTATTTTTAATAGGGCTTGGATCGCTTTCTCCTTCATACTATCAATATTCTCATCAGTTGGGAAGTAGACGAGTTTGGTGCCGCGGGATTCGAAAATTTGGCGATACCAATCCGCGCGGAAGTTGGCGCGGAGTTTTTCCAGCAATTCTTTCTTTTCAAAGATGGCGTTGTCTTGTTTTTCACTGCGCGCGGCGAGACGCTCTACGGCAATGGCGGGATCCAAATCTGCAATAAAGAGCACGTCCGGCGCGTGTTTTAGCGCGAACGCGTTGCCGCGCAGTTTCATGATGTATTCGGGCGTAACATTCGGGTCGCCCTGTGCCGTTTGATAGACGAGTGTGGTGGACACGCCGCGGGATTGCAAAATGAGCATACCGCGTTTTTGCGCGGGCAGGATGACGCGTTTGTAGAGCACGAGGCGGTCAAGTGAAAACGCTTGCGCGACGGCTTTCGCGGAATATTTTCTGGCCGAGGCGCGAATGAATTCCTGCCGGATGGCGGCGCCAAACCAGACGTACGTTGGCTCCGCGGAGGTGAGTACATCGTATCCTTCCAGATCCTCCGGCTCCGGATGCGCGTGGTGTTCTTTCCACCATTCTTTTAAATGAAAGATTTTTTTGCCCTGCGCGGCCAAATGCGCGACCCACGCGTCTAAAATAGTATCTTTCCCAGAGCCGTCAATGCCGTCAATGATGATGAACATGGGGGTATTGTAGCGGGTTCATAGTATTTTGTTAAGGGCTCGGAAGCGGAATTTTCTTGGCTCAGGAACTCGCCTCCGCCAGAGGCGGACCGGCCTCGGCCGCCTCGCAGAGTCGCAATACACCATCTGTCGGCGGCCTCGGCCTGGCTCAAACAGCCTTCGCCTACGAAAAATCCGCATCCCTCCGCCCGAATTTTGAAGAATCTATCGTCAAAGCACTGACTCTCGGCATCCGTGACTACACGCGCAAATGCGGGT
>JBBTXJ010000047.1:1460-5018 GCA_038062335.1 Patescibacteria group bacterium
CCCCGAGCGTAAGCGAGGGGCGCGGCGCCGAGAATTGAGGTAGCCGCGCTCGGCTCCTAGCCGAGCAACCAATCGCGCCCTGCGTGATTGGTGCCGCCGCTGGGCGGCGGACTACCGGTCCTCGGCGGTGCGTTGCCATACGGGCGCGATACAGGGCGTGCCCCGAGCCGAACAATAACGTAAACGAGCGTGTCCGATGACGCGGCATCATCTCTTATAAAAATCCTCTTCCCAATTTATTTTTACGGCGCGGAGGGATTTTACGAGCGCGGGGTGGGTGGCCTTCACCTGTTCATACATCTCATACACCAGCGCGCGGTAGGAAAAATGCCCGCCGGATTTGGTGCGGAGTTCCACGATGTGAAAAAATTCGCGCAAATTCATTTTGAACAGCGTGCGTTTGCGGAATGCCATCGGGATTACGTACTGCGCTTCATGCGGGAGGTCATCGGCAATCAATTCATACGCCGCTTTCGCGCGCTCCATCACCTCTTGATATTCCTCTAGCAGTCCGGCTTCCGGCAGATCGCGCGGAATTTCATAGCCGTGCTCGGTTCCGAGTTCCTGATTAATCTGCGTGCAGATGCGATGGCGCTGGAGGTCACGAAACGCGCCGTAATCCATTAAAGTATCAAAAATAAAATACTGACCGACTTCAAATTCTCGGCTTGGCCAATCATGGTCGCTCCGTTTGTCCTGCACCGCGTCAATGACGATTTGTTTGGTTGCGGGCGATAGTTTTTCTACGCGTTCAAGGATGGCGGTAAATGGAAGCGTAGAGCCGCGGTAGAGAAGGGTGGCCACGAGTTCATCTTCCGGCGCGATGGGGCGGCCGAGGAAGGTGACGCGTGGTTCTGCCTGCCCTGACGGGATTGCTTCGTCGGCCTTCGGCCTCCTCGCAATGACACCTTTAAGAATTTTCTCCGCCAGCATGCGCACGGTTTTGTCTTTTTCCATCAAATACTCTTTTGGTTCGTTGTGTTTGACAAGCGTTGGCGCGCCTTGAATTTGCAGTGTGACGATTGCCTGTATTTCTTCCGCGAGCTTCGCGGTTCTTTCGTCCGCGTTTTTAGACAATTTTTCAAGCAATGGCTCCAATTTTTTTGCCTGCGGATTGTACGCCGGATTGATGGCCGCAAGGCGGATTTCTTCGCCGATGGCGCGCATCTCCGCGGTGGGATGCCCAAGAAGTTTGCTAATGCAATGGCGTAGTGCCCGCGCGCTCATAATCATGCCGAAATTCGTCAAAGTTGCGGTGGGCAAATAGTAGCGCGCAACGTCCAACGCTCGCGCCCGCAATTTTGCTGCAAATTCTTTTTCCGTTTTGTCTTCCGGTTTGGGAAACTGCGCGCCGTACCATTCAATCATACGGTCAACAGTTTTTTGGTACGCGTCGTAGAGCATTTTGAGCGTGCTCTCATACAGCGCGCGATGGTGTGAATTCAGAATAGCAACCGGTTTGTAATGCCGCGTGGGATCAAACGGCACATAGCGCGTGGATTTTTCCTGGAAGCACGCGAGCCGATTATCCTCAACCACTTTTGACGCAAGAATGGAAACATTTTCCAGCGCAATCGCGACCATCGCCATATCTGCCACGCTCGCATCGCCATAGCCAAGCACCCATTTTTCATGGAACGCCGCGGATTTTTCTTCAGTCAGTTCATCAATGGTGTATTTGATTCCTTCCTGCGAGCGACTGTATTTGGCCATGGCAACTGCCAGCACTTCCGGCGGTAAGCCAACCAGCGCGAAAATATCGCGATCAGAACCGAGGGATTTTGAGGTGGCGTCTTGCATAATAAAAGGCGGTTGCCCGCCTCCAGTTGATTCTTATTGTAACAGGCGCCTTGGCACGCCGCAATGTGGATAATTAGAGGGTGCCGGTAGTGCCGAATCCACCACGGGTGGGCGCCTGGATTTCCGTTTCGTCCCATTCCGCGCGCTCTATTTGAATTAAAATACCTTGCACCAGGCGTTCGCCACGTTCAATGGAGTGCGTCTCTGACCCAACGTTGATAATCGCGATTTGTATTTCATCTTCAGGGCCGCAGAAATCTTGATCAATGACGCCCACCCCATTGGCAAGCATGAGGCCGCGTTTTTTTGACAAACTTGATCGCGCGGCGAGCAGGAGGAAATAGCCGGGCGGTATTTGGATGATGACGTTTGCCGGAATGCGCACGGATTCGCCGGGCGCGATGCGCGTGGCGCGGCGGGCGTAGAGGTCAAACCCAACCGCGCCGGTAGTTTTGTATTCCGGAAGCGGGAGGGATTCGTCAATGCGGGTGATGTTAACTTGCATATTTTTTAATCAACGCATCCAGTTGCTGTTGTAATTCCTCCACGGTTCCATTATTATCCACCCGCTCCGTTGCCTCACGCGCCACTTCGCGGATGGAAATTTCTGTTGGTTTTTGCGAGTCCGCTTGAAACTCCTCCAAGGTTTTGGTGGCATCGCCCGGATTTTGCGCGCGTTTCACCAGCCGCTCAAATCGCGCGCGTTCGTCGGCGATAATTTCAATGACATGAAAGCCGGGGAGTTTTTTCAAATACTCAATATCTGCCGGACGGCGGATGCCTTCAACGGCCACAATATCATGCGGATCTTTTTCAATATCGTTCGCCATGGTACGCGCCATGACATCTTCGCCAAAATGTCCGCGAACCCAGACCGAGAGGTCAATCATGTTGTCACGGGTGTGGGGAAGATACAGGCGGTCCAACATATCGCGGAGCATGGTGGAAAAACTGTACGTCGCCGCGCCATACTTTTCTTGTATATACGAAACCACGGTTCCTTTACCGCTTGCCATTTCGCCGACAAAACCGAGAATGATTTTTGGCATATTATAACTCGGATTCAGAACGCAGGATGACCACCTCCGCACGTTTTTCTTCAATTTCTCCGTTGAACAATTCTTGTACTCGCTGGTTCCAGCGCTGGTCTTCCATGTAAACCTCTACAACAATTCCCGCGGTTTGTAGATATTCAATAACATCGCGATTGCGATACACTTTGCCTAGCACCAAGCGTTTTACGCCGGCGGCCACAATGTATTTTGCGCAGTGAACGCACGGACTATAGATTGAATAGAGTGTGGCGTCTTCGGTTGACGCGCCGGGAATTTTTGCGGCTTGGAGGAGCGTGTTATGTTCGCCGTGTATAGTGCGCACGCAGTGACCTTCTTCCATAAGATGGCCTGCTTCGCTATCACAATGTGGCAGACCCGGTGGCGAGCCGTTGTAGCCGGTTGCGATAATCCGGTTATCTTTGACGAGCACGGCGCCGGCGCGAAGGCGGTCGCAGGTGCTCCGCGTCGCGACAATCCGTGCGATCGCCATAAAGTAGTCGTCCCACGAGGGACGTTTGGTATCTGTCATATTGTTTCAAGAGTAGCAGAAGGGGCCGTGGGTTGGCAATGTGGTATACTAGTCAAGGTTATTATTTATTTATTTCTATGAATAAAGGTCTTACGGCAATCGGGGTTGCTCTTTTGCTTTTAGGCGCGGGGTGTGGAGGGGGAGGAGCGGCTACCTCATCGATTTCTAGCTCAA
>JBBTXJ010000048.1:0-3761 GCA_038062335.1 Patescibacteria group bacterium
CGCCGCATGGCCTGCGTCAGGAATCGCGAGCGAATCAGACACTCTCCAATCCGTTCTCTCCCGAGGTAACAATCCAACGAGTAGCATTGAATCCCAGGGCCAGATCAACACGACGAGCTATATCCACGCGGGGTATAACAATATTCAGGGATATACCCCGTGGTACACCCGGATCGGAGAGATATATGGCTGGAGAGGGATATACACGAATCAAGGCGGGATGATGCTTCGTACTGAAAGCAATCAAGCGATTCGACTTGATATCGGAGGATACGCGGCCCAGTATGAAAATGGCGGCAATTTGCATATCTATAATCCCGAGGGGACAGGAGGATACACGCGACTGGGTGCCGCCTGGGGTAAAAAGGGGGTGTACTCCAGCGACAACCTCTATCTGGGATCCGAATCAAGGATTATTATCAATGACAACAATCAAGAAAACTTCGCCTTTGACGCGCAGTATTTTTCCGGCAGGGGCAAGCAGATTATTGATGTCGGGGATTCGTGGCTGCGGCTCAATCAGGCTGGGCAGTTCTCGTCCGGGGTCTATACACCCTACAAGCTGAGAGTGGACGGCGATCTGTTTCAGGGAGGAGAAGCAGATGCCAATCGTGTGTGCAGAAAGGACGGCACGAATTGTCCCGGCCAGGCAACCCCGACGCTTCAGGCGGTGACGAGCGCGGGCAACCAGACGAGTAATCTTACCTACTTTTTATCTAACAAAGGAGGCGGTACTTATGTAGGAGGAAATGTTAACTACAACCCCCAAGCATATTCTACAGACGGAGGAGCCGCGGGTATATCGTTCCACCGGGGAGGATATTATGCCGTCAATATGGGCCTTGATCCGGATAATGTTTTGCGTATTGGCGGCTGGTCCGCGGCGGCAAATCGCTGGCAGTTGGATATGTCGGGGAATCAATACCTGGCAGGCAACCTTTATGTAGGTGCGGCGGGAAATTGGATAACTACGCTCCTTGACCAAAAAGCCATTCACCGCCCAGAAGGCGCCAACTTCATTGACTACTCACGCTACGTCTACAACAATGGCGCTTACTCAGGAAGCGGATGGGTAGAACCCTCTGACTTGGGCGTGAGGTATGCGGGGAGCGCCGGGAGCGCCAATAGCATTGCCTGGGGCAATATCTCCGGCAGACCCGCAGGCCTGGATGACGGAGATCAGGTGGGGATTACGAGTGAATCAGACCCCACGGTGCCGGCTCAAGCTAAGCAGCTTAATCAATCAGTAAATGTTGGTTCTAATCCTTCGTTTAGCAATATTTTTATCGGTTCTCTGGGTAATTGGTTATCCACTCTGCTGGCGGGAAAGGCAAATACGAATGGTTCTAATGCCGGCGGCACATGGCCTATTAGTGTCACCGGAAGCGCTGGGGGCGCACCCTGGAGCGGTATCACGAGCATCCCGGCCGGATTCGCGGACGGGGTGGATAATACTGGGCTTACGAGCGTGGCTTGGAGTATTATCTCCGGCAGACCCGCAGGCCTGGATGACGGAGATCAAGTGGGGATTACATCTGAGTCGGATACCCTTGGCTCAGTGGCTGTAAGATCAGGCACATCATTCTCCGGCCCTCATCCGTATTTTCATTTGGGCGCTTGGGGAGTTGGCAGAACTGCTGCGAATGCGGTTTTGGTCAATACGGCCTATTATGCGGATAGCGCCGGGAGCGCCAACAGCATTGCCTGGAGCAATATCAGCAGCAGACCATCAGGCCTGGATGACGGAGATCAAGTGGGGATTACATCTGAGTCGGATCCGAACGTCCCTGCTCAAGCCAAACAACTCAATCAATGGGTGAATACGAGTTCCAACCCTTCATTTAGCAATATTTTTATCGGTTCTCTGGGTAATTGGTTATCCACTCTGCTGTCGGGAAAGGCAAATACGAATGGTTCTAATGCCGGCGGCACATGGCCTATTAGTGTCACCGGAAGCGCTGGGGGCGCACCCTGGAGCGGTATCACGAGCATCCCGGCCGGATTCGCGGACGGGGTGGATAATACTGGGCTTACGAGCGTGGCTTGGAGTATTATCTCCGGCAGACCCGCAGGCCTGGATGACGGAGATCAAGTGGGGATTACGAGCGAAACCGATCCTAGGGTGCCTGATCAATCCAAGCAACTCAATCAATGGGTGAATACGAATTCAGTGGCAACTTTTGCCCTTGTTTATGATTACAACAACTCCGGTTATTATATTGATCTCAACGCCACGAGCAGGATGAATTATGCGATTTTTGACAATGCGTATTCCTACGGATGGTTCCAGTCGCCTATCTTTTATGATGCAAATAACAACGGCTACTATGTAGATCCCAACGGAGTAAGTCGTATGAACTCTATTGCTTCCAATTCCATTGCGACAGAATCGATCAACGTTGGCGGCGGAAGACTACTGGCGTCACGAGACCAGGGCACCGTAAGTCTAAACGGCAACCTTTCTATTTTCAATGGCTGGCTTAGTGTTACTGGCACAAAGAATTTTGTGATTGACCATCCTCTAAAAGACAACTACCAGCTTGTGCACGCGTCTCTTGAGGGCCCGGAAGCAGGGGTATATTATCGGGGTACCGCGCGCCTCTCAAACGGCAAAGCAAAAGTCACCCTCCCTGATTATTTTGATGCGCTTACACGTGACGGCGAAACAACAATACTCTTGACGGCGAGAGGTAATACGCCATTTCTCTTGAGTTACGACGAGTTTGACGAGAAATCCTTTGTGGTGCATGGCACCAAGCCAGGCGGGGAGTTTGATTGGGAAGCGAAGGCAGTGCGCGCCGACATTCCGCCGCTTGAAATTGAACGGCAAAACGTTAAATTAAAAGGCGAGAAGTGATTATTAATCATTTAATTTTTTTATAAATGTATGATGGAACAAAGAAGTTCGATAGTAGTGGCGGTGATTGCGCTGGTGATCGGCGCGGTAGCGGGATTCGCGTTTGGCAGAGGCGGGATTGTCGGCCCGTCTCCGGAAGTTACAAAACTCCGCGCCCAGGTGGAAGAGGCCAAAAAACTTTTCCCCCCGCTGCCCGAGGACATCCGCTCTGTCTCAGGCACGGTTAAGGAGATCAGCGGAGATCTGATCTCAATAGAGACCTTCTCCGCCAATCCTTTTGACGAGACGCCTCGGATGCGGAGCATTACTGCGGATAGCGGCACCGAGATTACGAGAAACCAGCCCAAGGACTCGGCGGCTTACCAGAGAGAGCTGGATCAATATCAGAAATCCTTTCAATCAGCCAAGCCCGGTTCAAATCTGCCTGTTCCGCCCAATCCGTTCCGCGAGGTGTCCATTGATATCTCTGATATAAAAGTAGGAGATCAGATCGTAGCGCTTGCGAATGAGAATATACGAGACAGAATGTCTTTTAAGGCAAAATCAATCAGTGTTTCAGGCGTAGCAGGCCCTGCTGGCATTCCGGGCGGAGTAATCCCGCCAGCGCCCCCGCCGCCTGCGCCAAGCGCATCCGGACCTACCGGCAGCATTCCTCCAGCGCCTCCTCCGCCGCCACGCAGTGGCGCGCCGGCAGGCGCTCCAGTGCCGCCTCCGCCTCCAGTGCCGGCCAGATGATACCATAAAGTGTAATTTATAATCGCGTTGTCCCCACTTCTCTTATCGGGAATGTCATACCCGCGAAACTTGTCCTCACGAAAGTGGGGAGCGGGTATCCAGAACAACAAGCATGAGAGCCAAGAATGGCCTTCTGGATTCCCGCGGGAGTGTACCCTCGCGAAAGCGG
>JBBTXJ010000049.1:0-1298 GCA_038062335.1 Patescibacteria group bacterium
CCGCGAATAAGTATCTTTCGGTGTTGATTAATCTGCGTCTGGTGGAGCGCGAGGTGCCGGTAACCGAAGATAAGCCGGACAAATCGCGCCGGGGTTTGTATAAAATTTCTGATAACTTTTTTGTATTTTGGTTTCAATATATTTTTCCGTACAAAAGCTACTTGGAAATGGACAACTACGACTATGTACTGGAAAAAATGTTTAGCGGCTTAAAATACAACGACAATGTAAATTCCGGTTTTAAAAGCATGACAGCGCAGGTTTACGAGCGTGTCGCGGTGGAGTTGTTAACTACATGGCAGGATAAGATTTTTGCGTTTGAGCGAGTGGGCCGTTATTGGGATAGCGACCAAGAAATTGATGTGGTAGGATTTAGTACTTCGGAGAAAAAAATAATCTTTGGCGAGTGCAAGTGGTCGGAAAAACCGGTAAGCACGAATATTTACGAGGAGCTAAAAAAGAAAGCGACCAAAGTAGAGTGGAATAAAAACGACCGAAAAGAATATTATGTTTTATTCAGCAAGAGTGGATTTACAGAGGAAATGGTAAAAATAGCGAAGAATGATGGCGTGTTTTTAGTGGAGAAGGACGTCATGGCAGCCAAAGGCGCTCCACAAGGGAAGTGACCCCACGAGGTATAAACCAATTTATACCTTATACCACTCTACGGTCTTGCGCAGACCTTCGCTGAAGTCCGTTTTTACCTCATAGCCCAGCAGTTTTTTAGCGCGGGAAATATCTGCGACAGAGTGGAGAATGTCTCCAAGACGTGGGTCAACATGCAGAGGTTCTATATTTTTCCCCATCACGGTGTTCAGAACATCAACCAATTCATTGATGGTTGTCGCACGGCCACTGCCAATGTTCACCACAGCATCTGAAACCCGTTCCACTGGCTGTGTTACCGCCAACATATTGGCATGAACCACATTATCAACGTGGCAGAAATCTCTGGTCGCGTTTCCGTCCCCGAAAATGACGGGCTGTTCGCCTGCAAGCATGGCGGCAATGAATTTGGGAATAACCGCCGCGTAATCTGACTGCGGATCTTGCGCGTCGCCAAAAATATTAAAATACCGCAAGCACACCGTTGAAACACCGCGCGTTCTGGCATACATCTGCGCATACGCTTCACCCGCAAGTTTGTGCACCGCGTACGGTGAAAGCGGAGAGAGTTTATCGTCTTCATGCTGGACCGGCTGACCACTGTCTCCATATACCGCCGCCGAACTGGAAAACACGACCCGCGGCACACCCGCCAATCGAGCGGCCTCCAAAGAAGAAAGAACACTCGTTAA
>JBBTXJ010000049.1:1308-4917 GCA_038062335.1 Patescibacteria group bacterium
GAGGGTGCTCTATGGAAAACGGAACGGAGGGAATAGCCGCCAAATGAAAAATAGCGGCCGCTCCCTGCGCCTGTTGTGCAAGCCATGCGACATCCGCACAATCATGCTTTTGCAGGGTAATGCGAGTGGCGCAATCGGAAAGACGCTCTGCACTCCCTTTGCCGACCAAAGTGTCTACCACTACCACCTCATGACCGCCCTCAAGAAGGGCACGCACTAGGTGTGAACCAATAAACCCAGCTCCACCGGTAACGAGGTATTTCATAGGTTGGGTCCTCCCCTAAATGAACGTCCATTTAGGGTATCATGGACACATGTGTTTGTCTAATTGACAAAATCTTCATATACACTATACACTATCCCCACCTATGCGCATCCTTGTTACGGGAGCCGCCGGTTTTGTTGGCTCACATTTATGCGAAAAATTAGCGAATCTTGGCCATGAGGTGATTGGTCTGGATTCTTTTACCGATTATTACGACAGAGCGCTCAAAGAGCGCAACGCGGAGGATGTTCGCCGCGCCGGTGCCTATTTCGTTGAGGCGGATTTATGTACGGACAATCTGGCACGCTTTGTGGAGCACGCGGATGCAATCTGCCATTTGGCGGCGCAACCGGGCATTTCGGCGCATGTTCCTATGGCCGCCTATATTCGCAATAATTTACTGGCAACCCACCAACTTCTGGAAGCGGCAAAAAAAAGCTCTTCACTGGCACTCTTCGTCCACACGTCAACATCATCAGTGTACGGCAAACGCGCCACCGATCCGGAAGACGTAGCGCCCCAACCAACTTCTTATTATGGTGTTACCAAATTGGCTGGCGAACAGCTAGCTCTCGCCTACCACCGAGAGCACAACTTACCCATTACCGTATTGCGACTTTTTTCTGTGTACGGTCCACGTGAGCGTCCAGAAAAATTGTACCCACGCCTTATGGAGAGTATCACCTCCGGCAAACCGCTCCCCTTTTATGAAGGAGCGGAGCATCACAAAAGAACCTTTACCTATGTCGAAGATGCTCTCGATGCTTATCGTGTCGTGCTAGACAAGCGCGAAGTGACGCTCGGCGAAATTTTCAACATCGGATCAGACAACTGTCGTACCACTGGAGAGGGTATTCGTATCGTGGAAGAAATTTTTGGAAAAAAGGCGCTGCTGGTACGCGTACCCAAACGGCCCGGTGATCAGGAATACACCCATGCAAACATAGAAAAAGCCCGCCGTATTTTGGGGTATGCGCCTAAAACACCGCCGGAGATTGGATTGCGCAAAACCGTAAAATGGTATTTAGAGACGCGGCGCCACGCCGCCCTGACGCACCACCGCATACCTATCATCGTAGATCCGTACAATAGTTGACGGCGGATTCTGCGGTAACGTGCCGGCATCAATCACCAACACATCGGCATCACCAAGCCACGCCTTGACGCACATGCTGGCATAACATGCCGGCTCACTACTGCTATTCGCGCTGGTAGAAACAATCGGTCCCACGGCCTGCGCTAATGCCTGCGCGATCGGATGGGATGAAACGCGAAGCGCGATCGTGCCGTCGGCCGCTACCACGCCGGGGGCAAGTTTCTTTCCTTCATTCGTCGCCAGCGCCACAATCGTGAGCGGTCCCGGCCAGTGCTCCTGCGCAAGCTGTTCTACGATCGACGACCACACAATCAATCTTTTTGCCTCATCAATGGAGCCAACAATCAATGGCAGGGTTTTCTCAATCGGCCGTTCTTTCAACGTGAACACCCGCGCCACTGCCGCCGCGTTTGTGGCCATACACCCAACGCCATAAGAACTTTCAGTGGGATACACCACCACACCACCTGCTTGAAGATGCATAATAGCACGTTGAATTTCTTGAGACAAAACCAGAATCATACACCAACGTCAAGCCAACCCTCTACCCCTTCTTCCACCGCAAATACGCTTCTACAAAGGCATCCAAATCGCCATCCAGCACACTCGCGGTTTCCTGCGTTTCATAGTCAGTGCGATGATCCTTTACCATTTGGTACGGATGGAGCACGTATGAACGAATCTGATTTCCCCATTCCGCGCTGTGGAACTCACCGCGCACTTCCTGCTTTTCTTTTGCTTTTTTCTCCTGCTCTGCCGCGTACAATTTCGCGCGCAAAATTTTCATCGCGCTTTCACGGTTCTGCAACTGCGAACGCTGGGTTTGGCATGATACCACCGTGCCGCTTGGAATATGCGTAATGCGCACCGCGGTTTCTACTTTATTCACATTCTGTCCGCCTTTGCCGCCGGAACGAAATGTGTCTATTTGTAAATCTTTCTCATCAATCACTACATCGGTAGCTTCACTCAATTCCGGCAACACTTCAATCATCGCAAACGAGGTGTGCCGCATTTTTTCCGCGTCAAACGGCGAAATGCGCACGAGCCGATGCACGCCATTTTCGGATTTCAAATACCCGTACGCGGACGCCCCCTGCACTTCAAACATCACGGATTTATATCCGGCTTCCGCACCAACATGCTCATCAATCACGGTCGTTTTCCATCCGCGCCGTTCACAAAAACGCATAAGCATTCTGTAGAGCATCCCCACCCAATCCTGCGCCTCGGTGCCGCCCGCGCCGGCGTGCAACGCAAGAATAGCATTACGCTCATCGTGCGGGCCGTTCAAAAGTAAGGTGACCGACATGCGTTCAAACCGCGCACGAAACTCTACGGCCTGTTGTTCTATATCGCCCAAAAGCGCGACATCGTCTCCCGCCTCTCCTGCAAACGCCAAAAGGTCGCCCACCTCTTTCTCAAGCGCCTCCCACAACGAAAGTTCCGCGCGAAGATGCGCGTGGCGTTGCGACACGCTCTGCGCGTGTTCGTTATGCTTCCAAAAATCCGGTTTCTGCATTTCCTGTTCCAACTCCGCAATCTCGCGCTCTTTTTCATCCGGATGCACCAAAACACGGTTCTCGCGAACCTCTTTTTGCAATGCTTCTAATTCCGTTGTAAGCTCTTTAATCGTCATAAGAATAACACTACTATACCACAACAGGCCCTCACAAGGGCCTGTTGCACGTTAATCACGGTCTCACATCATACCACCCATGTCCGGCATGGAAGGATGAGATTCTTTCTTTGGAATTTCGGCGACCACGGCTTCGGTCGTCAAAATCAAACCGGCGATGGACGCGGCGTTCTGGAGGGCAGAACGCGTTACTTTGGCAGGGTCAATAATGCCGCTCACCACGAGGTCCTCATAGGTATCCGCGGCCGCGTTGTACCCAAAGTTGCCCGAACCCTTTTTCACTTCCGCGACAACTACGGCGCCGTCTTTGCCGGCATTTTCAGCAATCTGACGAACCGGTTCCTCAAGCGCGCGACGTAAAATCTTCACGCCCACCATTTCCTCATCATCAAGCACGAGCGCATTAAGCGCGGTGCTTGCGCGAAGAAGCGCTACACCGCCACCGGCCACAATGCCCTCTTCAATAGCGGCTTTGGTTGCGGCCACCGCGTCTTCAATGCGATGTTTCTTTTCTTTCATTTCCGTTTCCGTTGCCGCGCCTACTTTAATCACCGCCACACCGCCCGCGAGTTTCGCCAAGCGTTCCTGCAATTTCTCACGATCAAAATC
>JBBTXJ010000050.1:0-1160 GCA_038062335.1 Patescibacteria group bacterium
GGCGATCCAGCGCGATTGGCTTGAGATGACTTTGAAACCGACGCAACACTTCCACAAATAACAGCCGACCGAGCAGTTGATACACGATTTGGCGCGAGACAATTTCAAAAAAATGCCCGCGATCTTCTATGACAAAACCCTGCTGCACTGCCCATTTATCCAAACGCCTCCGAAAGTCAAGATTTCTTACGGAGAGATCAAACAGTCGGTGTTGGAAAAACGGCTGAATGGTATGCGCGGTATCCGTAAGATGCCTGATGAAAAATTGATCGTCCGTACCCGCGTATGTGAGATGCCCGTCGCGCGAGAGCCGTGCCACATCATCAAGAATATCGCGGGCGCGTTCTTCCAGCAGCATCTTTTGCAATGGAATATGCAAATCTTCTATGGAAGTAATCCGTAGCGCAGGGTATGTCTTTACGCGCACTGCAGATTTTTGGGGGTAGTCAACCACCTCCCAAAGAGCCGCGTCCCGCATATTCCAAGTGATAAAATAACGCGCGCCGAGATGCTCCGCTTTTTCAATTGCGTTTTTTATGAGCGCCGGATCATCTATGGGAATGTTTGGCTGTTTCAATTCCCAGCCGCAAAATGCCGCCTCGGCGGCGCGATTGATCCAAAGCGTGATGTCGGGAAACCTCGTGCCGTAGACGGTGGCAAGCCCCGTGTCTTCGGTCGCGGATTCAAACGGATACCCGCCAGCGGCGATCGCGGCGTTGAGCCATGAGGTGACCCCTGAACGAAATTCGTTTTCTGTTGTATGCACATCAACCATTTTCTCTACGGATTGGTGTCTGCTGAATAATTGAGCTTGCGGACGCCCCAAACCAAGTTTTTTAGCGTCAAAACTTGGTTTGGGGCGCTGACAAATGGCATTATTCACCAAACTCTATACCCCCAAGAGGAGTCGAACCCCTGTCTCAGCCTTCGGAGGGCTGCGCTCTATCCACTGAGCTATGGGGGCGTCCCGTTTGGCGCGGGGCCCATTGAACTGCGCGAGTTTGCTGAATAATGGGCCGTGAGGGCGTCCCAAACCAAGTTTTTTAGCGTCAAAACTTGATTTGGGACGCCGATAACGGGATGCGTGCGCGCATCGTAGCAAAATACACGCCCCGCGGCAATTGCCGCGGGGCGTGTCGCGCGAACGCGTCAGCGCCTCA
>JBBTXJ010000051.1:0-5840 GCA_038062335.1 Patescibacteria group bacterium
GAAGTTAGTGATCCGACCGTACGATATAGGACGGCGGAAGCTCATCGGATAAAAGTTACCCCGGGGATAACAGGCTAGTCTGGTCCAAGAGTCAAATGGGCTCCCCACAATCGTAAGGTTGTGGTAAACTGTGACTCAAATCGTGGAAATCCTCCCTTCATATGAAGAAGGACAATCACGAGGGTAAGATAGTTTGTTTCTTATGGATACAATACGAGCGCGCAATGCTCGGTTTCGTCAGCTGACCAATGAACAACAAGAGATCATTATTGGATCTTTGTTGGGTGATGGTTATTTGGTAGCCACAACACGTGGCTATGCTTTTCGTGTTAATCATAGTATTGCACAACAAGCATATGTGGATTGGAAATACGATTTTCTTAAAGAATTTACGAATTCCAAACCACGGATATACCAAAATAGCTATTACTTTCGCACCGTTTCTCATCCATTTTTTGAGAAGTTGCGGTATGAGTTTTACGTTGGGAAACGTAAACGAGTGCCGCGACAATTATCAAAATGGATATCGCCGCTTATTTTGAGCGTGTGGTTAATGGATGATGGCGCGAGAGATAAAGGTCAGTTGCGATTAAACACTCAGTGTTTTTCTCGCGAAGAGAATCAGACACTGGTAGGTATCCTAGAAGCTAAACTTGGCATTAGCGCAACACTGAATCGAGACAAAAAACAGTTTCGATTACGTGTTAAAGAAGTCAGTATGCCGCGCGTGCGGCAACTTGTTTCGCGCTATTTACTGCCAAGTATGCAATACAAACTATCCCCGTAACGACTTCGAGTATTTCTTGAACGCGCAAGAGGCTCGAGACTCATCTTGCATGATGGGTAACACGTCACCATCCCGAAAGGGATGAAGGTATAGTCTACACTCTAAGAAATTAGAAGTGCCACATCGACGACCAGGTTCGGCACCTCGATGTCGGCCCGTCGCATCCTGGAGGTGGAGAAGCTTCCAAGGGTCCGGCTGTTCGCCGGTTAAAGCGGCACGCGAGCTGGGTTCAGAACGTCGTAAGACAGTAGATAGAATTGGTTACTCGGTAACCTATGTTATACTTTTCGTCCATAATGTTTGATCTGTAGGATCAAACCGACCGTGCTGTCTATAAATCTCACTAAATGCTGGAAAGTCTGGAGAGTTTTTAGGAGAAAAACTCACGTATCTCGCACTACGGTAATGTGCCGTTATAAGGTGTCGAGTGCAGATAATCAGCAGGAAAGACCCCGAGTATTTCGGGGAATCCTCAGAGACTATATGTGGGAATCTCGAGTAATCGAGATAAGATATAGTCCGAACTGCATGGCGACATGCAGAGTGTGGCAGAAATGTCCACACCGCTTCTCATGAGAGAAGTGGTAACAGATTGTCGGTCTCCTATCCGCTGCGGGCATTGAAGATTGAGAGGGCCCTATGCTAGTACGAGAGGACCGCGTAGGACAGACCTCTTGTGTACCAGTTGTCCCACCAGGGGCATTGCTGGGTAGCGACGTCTGGTTTGGATAAGCGCTGAAAGCATATAAGCGCGAAGCCGTCCTCAAGATTGATCTTCGTTATAGACCCCCGGAAGACTACCGGGTTGATAGGCGCTAGGTGTACGTCCCGTAAGGGATTGAGCCGAGGCGTACTAATAGGTCGAGCGTATCACGGAAGCACACAGCAGTGCTTCGTGCCTTTGTTGGTTGTTTGTTGAGTGTAGCATTCTCGGTGCTTTGAGCGGTGGGGGTACACCCGATCCCATTCCGAACTCGGCAGTTAAGCCCGCCAGCGCCGATGGTAGCTTGCAAGAGCAAGAGTAGGCCAGTGCCGAGAATAGTACACTCAACATAAAGAATCCGCATAGTTTATCTCTTGAGTATGCTATTCCATACTCTATCAGGCGAACTCTATGAAGGTTCTTCAGGTGAATAAATTGTATCCACCCGTTACGGGTGGCATCGAGCAGCATGTGAAGCAGCTCGCGGAGGGGTGGACCGCGCATGGGGAGTCGCGGGTTCTTGTGGTACGCGACGGTTTTGGATGGGGCGATGAAAAAATAGAAAGTGGCGTCACGGTGCGGCGCGGGGGAAGCATCGGGCGGTTTCGTTCAATGCCGATTTCTCTGACATTTTGGTATTGGTTATGGCGTGAGAGCGCGCGCGCTGACGCGGTTCATCTTCATTTTCCGTTTCCGCTTGCCGCGTTTTCGTGGTGGTTGGTGCGGCCAAAGAAACCGCTTATTGTTACGTGGCATAGCGCGATTGTGCGCCAGCGAATACTCGGCCGTTTGGCGAAGCCGTTTGTGCGGTATGCTCTTCGGCGCGCCGAGAAAATTATAGTAACATTTCCGCAGGCGCCGGAGGTTTTTGAAGAATTGCGCGAATGGCGCGACAAATGCGAGGTGATTCCTCTGGGTATTGATAGCGCATGGTGGGCCGCGCCATCGCCCCACGCCGCGGCGCGTTCGTCCGCACCATTATTTGTGTATGCGGGACGACTGGTTTATTATAAAGGTCTACCTACGTTGATTGAGGCCGCGGCGCGTCTGCGAACGGGAACGTTGTGGATTATGGGCGCGGGCCCATTGCGTCGCTCGCTTGAGCGATTGGCGCGCGAAAAAGAATGCGCGGAACGCGTGTTGTTTAAGGAGGCGCCGACTGACGAGTCGTTTCGAGCATATCTCCATGCGGCTGATGTGGTGGTACTTTCCTCTACACATCCGTCCGAAGTGTTTGGACTGGTGCAATTGGAGGCGATGGCGATGGGGAAACCGTTGATTAATACGGCGTTGCCAACCGGCGTTCCATGGGTCGCGCGCGATGGAGAAGAAGCGCTCACTGTGCCGCCGGGCGATAGCGCCGCGCTCGCCCGCGCGATGGAGCGGCTAGCCGCCGATCCTGCGTTGAGAGCGCGATTGGGCGCGGCGGGCAAGCGGCGCGTCGAGGAATTGTTTACGCTTGACCGCATGAGAGCGGCGTGTTACGCCGTATATAAAAAATTTATATGAATAATCGTGTTGGTTTGGTTATCCTTGCGGCGGGCAAGGGAAAGCGCATGCAGGAAGAGGCGGGTAATGAGTTGCCGAAGGTGCTCCAGCCGCTCCACGGTAAGCCGCTGATTCGTCATTTGATTGAGGGGTTGAGAGGTGCGCCTGTCATGTGGCCGCCGGTTATTGTGATTGGTTTTAAAGGCGAGCTTGTAGAGCGCGAGCTGGGGCCGGAATTCACCTATGTGCGGCAGGAGGAGCAGTTGGGCACGGGGCATGCCACTCTGCAGGCGCGGCCGGCGCTTGAAGGGAAGGTGGAGCATGTGCTCGTGTTGTATGGTGATCATCCGCTGGTGCCTTTGTCCGTGGTTGAAGCGATTGTGATGGCGCATGTAGAGCACGACAATACGTTGATGATGGCCACGGTGACCGTTCCTGATTTTGAGGACTGGCGTGTCGGATTGCTCACCTATGGTCACATAGTGTGCGATGATGCTGGAAAGCCCACCCGTATTATTGAGTATAAAGACGCAACAGAGGCAGAGCGCGCGATTCGTACCGTGAACCCCGGTTATTATTGTTTCCGCGCCGAGTGGTTGTGGCCGCATCTTGAGCAGCTGAAAAACGAAAACGCGCAGGGCGAATATTATTTGACGGATTTGTTGGGCATGGCAATAGCGGAAGGCGCGCGTGTGGAGACGGTGGGGATTGACGCGAAGGCGGCGCTCGGGGTGAATACGGTGGCGGAATTGAAACGGTTGGAGGGGTTGGTATGAAAACCGTTGCGGATTTGCACATTCACTCAAAATACTCCCGCGCGTGCTCCAAAGATTTAGAATTACCGAACATCGCCAAAGCATGTGAACGTAAAGGCATTGACGTGGTTTCCACCGGCGATTTCACGCACCCCGCGTGGTTCGCGTCAATACAAGAACACCTGCGCGAATCAGCGGAGGGTATTTTTGTTTTACGCGACGGTTCAAGTTCCACGAAATTTATATTGGGAACCGAACTTGCGTGCATTTACAAACATCGCGACGCGGTGCGGCGGTTGCATCTGTGCGTGTTTGCGCCATCGCTTGCGGCGGTTGCGCAGTTGAATAAAAAACTTGAGGAACGCGGTTGCAATCTGCGTTCGGACGGGCGGCCGATTCTCGGATTGTCTGCAAAAGTATTGTTGCAGATGATGTTGGATATAGATCCGAGATTTATGATGGTGCCGGCGCACGCGTGGACGCCGTGGTTCGCCGTGTTTGGCTCGAAATCCGGTTATGATTCTTTGGAAGAATGTTTTGAAAAATTGACGCCGCACATTCGCGCGATTGAAACAGGGTTGTCGAGCGATCCGCTCATGAATCGGCGGCTGTCAATGCTCGACGGCATTTCTTTGATTTCAAATTCTGATGCGCACAGTTTAGAAAAATTGGGTCGTGAAGCAAATGTGTTTGATGTGGAGACGATAACGTATAGCGCAATTACGGATGCCATCGCGTCAGGCGTCCGGGGCCTGCGCTCGCTCGGCCCGTCAGGGACCCGTGCAAAATTTTCGTACACGATTGAGTTTTATCCCGAGGAAGGAAAGTATCATTTTGACGGGCATCGCGATTGCAGGGTGTCATTGCATCCGCAGGCATCGGCGCGTCTCGGTGAACGCTGTCCGAAGTGTAAAAAGCCACTCACGATTGGTGTCATGAGCCGTGTTGAGGAACTCGCCGATAGAAAAGAGGAAGAAGTACCGATGGAAAAATTTGTCGGTTATAAAAAAATTGTGCCGCTTGCGGAAATTATCGCGTGTGTGGAAGGCGTTGGCGCGGCAAGTAAAAAAGTGCGCGCAGTGTATGACCAGTTGGTTCGAGATGTCGGCAATGAATTCCATGTGTTGCTTGACACGCCGCGCGAGGCCATTGCAGAAAGCGTTGGGCAGGCGATTGCAGACGCGGTGACGCGCGTGCGTGAAGGGACTATCACCGTGGAACCCGGCTATGACGGCGTGTATGGAAAAGTAACAATAATGAGTGAGAATGAACGGAAGAAAAATAGGCAACAAACGTTTCTCTAAATCATAAAAGCCCGCAATGCGGGCTTTTATGATTGCGCGTCACGCGATTATTTGCGTCGGCGTGCTGATTTGCGCTTTCGCGGTGCGGCGCGCTTCTTTGCGGCCTTGCGCTTTCGCGGTGCGGCGCGCTTCTTTGCGGCCTTGCGCTTTCGCGGTGCGGCGCGCTTCTTTGCAACTGCCTTTCGGCGTCGTCGTGCTGCCATAGTGCCCACCTCCTTCCACCAGAGTTTAATGAAACAATAACTTGTTTCTTAATGGTGCAGGAAATTTATTGTGACAAGCATGAACAAAAAATTTCCTGCATACACAGTATACCGTATTGTGAAAACAAATAGAATGAAAATATTTCGTAACTGTGGATAACTTACATTAAAACAAAAATAAAATTCCATCGCGCGATGGAATTTTATTTTTGTGGGTCGCCTGGGAATCGAACCCAGAACCTTATCCTTAAGAGGGATCTGCTCTGCCAGTTGAGCTAGCGACCCATTTCTGTATTGGTGCGCCCTGCAAGAATCGAACTTGCATCATCGGTTCCGAAGACCGATACTTTATCCATTAAGCTAAGGGCGCGTCCCTCACATCCCCAATCATTGTCGCATCACGTTGATTTTTGGCCCCTTCCATTTTTTTATCTTGAGCGCTTTTTCAGCGGCGGCTTCTTGCCCTTCTTGTTTGCTCGTTCCCTCGCCCTCTGCCACCAGTTCTTTATCCAAATATACGCCCACGACAAAATGTTTATTGTGGTCGGGTCCTTCCTCTTGCGTAACTTTGTAAACGGGCGTGACACCAGCGTGTTCCTG
>JBBTXJ010000052.1:0-6563 GCA_038062335.1 Patescibacteria group bacterium
CAAAGTTTGGGCGATAACCGAGCTTCCCATGGAAGAATATCTTGCGGGACTCGCTGAAGTTTCAGAAAACAAGGTGCCGGAATTTTACAAAGCGCAGGCGGTTGCGGCGCGGACGTACGCATATTATCAGTTGCAGGACGGGCGTAAGCACGCGAGTCGCAATTTTGATGTGAACGCATCACAGGGTGATCAGGTGTATGCGGGATATGTGCGTGAACAAACGTTTAAAAAGGGCGCAGAGGGCGTGAGCGCCACGCGCGGTGAGATGATGACCTACAATAAAGACGTGGTGGTAACGCCGTATTTTGCGCAATCCGCCGGCCGCACCTATTCATGGAAAGAAGCGTGGGGCGGGCAGGACAAGCCGTGGCTTGTTTCCATTATCACCCACTATGATAAAGGCCGTATCAAGTACGGCCATGGGGTGGGGATGTCGCAGTATGATGCGGCAAAACGCGCGGAGAAGGAGGGGGTGGATTACCAGGCACTTTTGAAGTATTACTATCGGGGAGTAGAAGTAGAGAAAGTGTATCGATAAATTTCTGGATGCCGGATCGAGGCGTCCGGCATGACATTTAGTTCATTGCATCGAGCTCGGCGAGTTTTAAGATTTCGCCCCGAATGGCGTGCGGTTTTGCGATGTTTTGAAAATCAAAGCGTTGTTTGGCGCCGGCGGTTTGGATACTTACCGTGCCATAGTTGAAGAACGTGCCGAAGATGCCGACGATTTCTGATGTGACATCCTGCACCTGTTTCAAATCCAGTTCCGAAACCGTGTGTTTGAAAAGTCCGGATTGGTGGATATCAATGATGCGGTCATTGGTAACAACCCAGATGTCAAGGTAATAATCAACAAAGAGCGCGTGGAAGAATGCCGTAATGAGCAGAAGATACGCGCTGCCGAGGAGGGTGAGCAGTGGCCCCCAGAAGGGATCGGCGAGCACATCTATCAGAAGTGGGCGCAACAGAAACGGCAAGAGAAAGAGGAAGAGACAAAGGATTATTTTTGCCGCAAAAGTAATGGGATGGCGGCGCAGCAAAAAAAGAATGCGTTCATGTGGCTGTTGATTGATAGTTTCTGACAGGTGACGCATATTAGAGCGATGGAAGTGTTGGTGTGTTTTCAAACAGGACGGCGGCCTGACCAAGATTAAGCGAGCTCACAAATATACCGGTAATGACGATAATGCCGAACATGAGGAGTGCGGCGAGCGCGCTCACGGAAAAGCTCAACAGGTTGAGCGCGCCGGCGTTCACGATGTGGTAGATATTGATGAATGCGAAAATGAGGGTGATAAGCGCAAAGAGGGCGTAGATGATGACGAAGAGAGAAAGCGGAATTGAGAACATATTTTATATCAGTGTAGCAGGTTTGGCGGGTGCTGGATAGCCGAGATGCTCGTACGCGAGCCGTGTGGCGCAGCGGCCTTTGGGGGTGCGTTCCAGAAATCCGATTTGCATGAGGAAGGGCTCATAAACTTCTTCAACAGTGCTCATTTCCTCTGCCGTGGCCGCGGCGAGCGACTGAACACCGACGGGGCCGCCGTTGAATTTTTCGATGATGGTGCGCAAAATCAGGCGGTCTGTATCTTCAAGACCCACGGGATCCACTTGCAGACGGTCAAGCGCCGAGCGCGCCTGGGCGTCCGTGATTGTTCCATCTCCTTCTATTTGCGCGAAATCGCGAATGCGGCGAAGCAAACGATTTGCCACGCGCGGGGTGCGGCGTGCGCGGCTCGCGATGAGTGCGCAGGCGGTTTCTTCAACGGGAACATCAAAGATGCGCGCGCTTCGTTTGAGAATCTGTTCAATGTCCGGCGTTTCGTAAAATTGGAGATGGAAGGTGTGGCCAAAGCGATCGCGCAACGGCCCGGAGAGCATGCTGATGCGCGTGGTGGCGCCGATGAGCGTGAATTTGGCGAGCGGCATGCGCAGTGTCCGCGCGGCCGGGCCCTTTCCCAAAATAATATCCAGTGCATAATCTTCCATCGCCGGGTACAACGCTTCTTCAATGGTTTTGTTGATGCGATGAATTTCATCAATGAACAACACATCGCCCTGTTGCAGGTTTGAGAGGATGGCGGCGAGATCGCCCACGCGTTCAAGCGACGGGCCGGACGTAATCACGAGCGATCCACCCATTTCTTTGGCGATGATGTGGGCGAGCGTGGTTTTGCCGAGGCCCGGGTTGCCGTAGAGGAGCGTGTGTTCCAGTGATTCGTCGCGGCCTTTGGCCGCCTGGATGAACACACCGAGATTTTCTTTGATGTGATTTTGACCGATGAATTCAGTGAGCGTCTGTGGGCGGAGGCCCACTTCAAAAAGACGTTCATCCGTGGCGCCCTCGGGCGCGGTGAGTTGTGGTTCATCCATACGGGGGCATTGTAGCGCACTCGAGCGAGGGTAAGTAATGCGTGTTATGTGGATAACATTTTTGGTGGATGTTATTTGCGCTCAACGATGCAATCTTGACAGCACCTTGTTCGATTGCTCGCAATGGTTGTATACTGACTGTTGCTCAACAATCAGCATACAAGATGTTGTGTCATATCATACAACAAGACACATAATGTAGTAGTTGATAGGATTTTAACTCATCATTCACTTACAAAGGAGTATGGGGCCACTTGATATCCAACACACCACCCGAAAGGTCGAAGAGCAAACCGGAACCACGGGCATGCCGCCGTTTGAGGCGCCGCAGTATAAAGAGCGACAGGGCGTGTATCGCGCTGACGGCATGCGTTTTGAACGCCGATTTACCAAAGACGGCGTTACGCCGTATGATTTGGTTGAGTATGAAAAACGGACGAGCGTTATTCGTGAGCCGGATGGCACGATGGTGTTTGAGATGAAGGATATCGAAGTTCCAAAAACGTGGTCACAGGTGGCTGTGGATATTTTGGCACAAAAGTATTTTCGTAAAACCGGTATCCCCCAATATGATGAGGCGGGCAAGGTGATACGAAACGCTGACGGGTCTCCCATGCTTGGACCCGAGCGTTCCGTTCGCCAAATCGTGCATCGGCTTGCGGGATGCTGGCGGTATTGGGGGGAGCGGTACGGGTATTTTGCGTCAGAGCGCGACGCGCAGGTGTATTACGATGAGATGGCGTACATGTTGCTCACGCAAATGGCCGCGCCGAATTCGCCGCAGTGGTTTAACACCGGCCTCAATTGGGCATACGGGATTGAAGGGCCGCCACAGGGGCATTGGATCGCAGACCCCGACACCGGCGAGGTGCGTTTGGCGTCGAATGCGTACGAGCATCCGCAGCCCCACGCGTGCTACATTCAATCCGTTACCGATGATTTGGTGAACGAGGGTGGTATTATGGACTTGTGGGTGCGAGAAGCGCGGTTGTTTAAATATGGTTCCGGGACCGGCACGAATTTTTCGTCATTGCGCGGAGCTGGCGAGCGCCTGTCCGGCGGTGGAAAATCATCGGGCATCCAATCATGGCTTTTAATTGGCGATCGCGCCGCCGCCGCGATTAAATCAGGCGGCACCACGCGCCGCGCTGCCAAGATGGTGATTCTTGATATGGACCATCCCGAAGTGGAGTGGTTTATCAATTGGAAAGTGGAAGAAGAAAAGAAAGTGGCGGCGCTGGTGGCCGGTGGTTATTCTTCAGCGTACGAAGGGGCCGCGTATCAGACGGTATCAGGACAGAACTCCAATAATTCCGTGCGTGTTCCCAATAAATTTATTGAATCAGTGCTGAATGACGGGGTGTGGGAATTGAAAGGCCGCGTTGATGCACGCGTCAATCGGAGCGTGCGCGCGCGAGATTTGTGGGACCAGATCGCGTACGCCGCGTGGCGTTGCGCCGACCCGGGCGTGCAGTTTGATACCACGATTAATGAGTGGAATACCTGCCCCAAGTCCGGTAAAATTCGCGCCACGAATCCGTGTTCGGAGTATGTATTCTTGGATGACACCGCGTGCAATCTCGCCTCTATTAATCTTGTTCATTTTTACAACACCGAGACGCGCCAGTTTGATGTGGAAGGATATCGTTACGCGCTCCGGCTCTGGACCGTGGCGCTTGAGATTTCAGTGCTCATGTCCGCAGGGCCGTACAAAAAAATGACCGAGGGGACCTATCAATTCCGTACGCTCGGGCTTGGGTACGCAAACTTGGGTGCCGTTCTGATGACCGCCGGTATTCCGTACGATAGTCCGGAAGCGTTTGCATTCACGGGCGCGGTGACCGCCATGCTGACTGGCGAGGCGTATCGCACCAGCGCGGAGATGGCAAAAATTCTCGGGCCGTTTGCTGAATACGAAAAGAACCGCGACGACATGCTACGCGTAATCCGCAATCATCGGCGCGCGGCATACAACGCGCGGCCGGAGGAGTATGAGGGGCTGTCCGTGACACCGGTCGGCATTGACCCTAAATACTGTCCGGATTATTTGTTGTCTGCCGCGCGGCAGACGTGGGATGAGGCCTTGGCGCTGGGTGAACAGCATGGGTATCGCAATGCGCAAGGAACCGTGATTGCGCCAACGGGCACCATCGGTCTTTTGATGGACTGTGCTACCACCGGTGTGGAACCGGATTTTGCGCTCGTGAAATTTAAGAAACTCGCTGGTGGCGGATACTTTAAGATTGTGAACGAGGCCATGCCGACCGCGCTTCGCACACTTGGCTACGTCGAAGCGCAGATTGATGACGTTATCGCCTACGTGCGCGGCCATGGGACGCTCGACGGCGCGCCGGATATTAACCGCGAAACTTTGAAGGCAAAAGGTTTCACGGATGAGGACATCCAAAAAGTAGAGAATAATTTAAAGGGCGTTTTCGAATTGAAGTTTGCGTTCAATGTATGGATTTTGGGCGAGGACATCATGCGGCGGCTCGGTATTTCAGAAACGGAATACACGGATTTGAATTTCAACATGCTGGAGCGACTCGGGTTTACGGAAGAGGAGATGAGTGCGGCCAATGAATACGTATGCGGCGCGATGACCATTGAAGGTGCACCCCATTTGAAGGAGCAGCATTACGCCGTGTTTGATTGCGCAAATAAATGCGGCGCGCGCGGCGAGCGATATATTCATTTTTTGGGACATGTGCGCATGCTCGCGGCGGCCCAGCCGTTTGTTTCCGGGTCATTATCTAAGACGATTAACATGCCGAATGAGGCAACGATTGATGAGGTGAAGAAGGTGTACATGGAATCATGGCGGCTCGGGCTCAAGTGTTTGGCGATTTATCGCGATGGGTGCAAGTTGTCCCAGCCACTCTCGGCGAGAGTGGAGGAAAAAAAGAAAGAAGCGGTAATCGAGTCCGCGCCCGTGGCCGCGATGATACCCGTGTCTTCGGCCGCACATCAGCCGGTGCAGACGACGGCAGTTGAAGATTATAGTAATGATGGTGAAGTGACGGGGCGGCGAGTGTACATTCATGGAGAGCGCCGCCGGCTTCCCGCCAAGCGCAGTGGCATTACGGTAGAGGCCACGGTGGGCGGTCAGAAGTTGTTTGTGCGCACCGGCGAGTATCCGGACGGCACGCTCGGCGAGATTTTTGTTGATATGTTTAAGGAAGGCGCGGCGTATCGCAGTATTTTGAACAGTTTCGCGGTGGCGATATCGTTGGGATTGCAGCACGGCGTGCCGCTTGAGAAGTTTGTTGAGAAGTTTACCTTTACGCGGTTTGAACCGGCCGGCGCGACCACGCATCCGAACGTGAAATTCGCAACGTCCATTCTGGATTTCGTATTCCGCGTGCTCGGCATGGAATATTTGGGGCGCACGGATTTTGTGCAGGTGCCGCCGAAGGGAATTCAGAAAAATCGCGCGGCGCAGCTGGCGCATTTAGCGGAAATTCAGAAGACGCTTGAAATGCCATCTGTCGTGACAGCACCTGCGACAGTCGCGCAGCCAACATTGGACATGGCGCAATCAGCAACTGCCGATGTGGCCACGGAAGAGGTGGCTGTGGCGACAAAGAGCGCAGTTGATCTCGGCGGCGGTGTGGATGCGTATCTTAAGGGTATGATGGGCGACGCGCCGATGTGTGATCAGTGCGGACATATGACCATTCGAAATGGATCGTGTTATAAATGTTTGAATTGCGGAAGCACAACTGGGTGTAGTTAAATGGAGATTTTGGATTTTGTATAAAAAATACCGCATGGAGAGATTCCACTCTCCATGCGGTTTATGGTCTGCCGCGGTGAGCGCCGCGGCCGCCTCCCCCGCCGAACAGCCCGCCGATCCACCGCGCGATGCCGCGGAGGATATCGCCGACGGTGTTCCAGAGCCATCGCCAGATGGCACGGAGCGCTCGGGTTTCGGCGTGAATCAGTCGGCCGACGAGATTCGCGCCGACCATCCTCCCCATCCCCCACGCCATAAGATGAAGCACCAGAACCATTCCAAGCAGACCCATGAGGGACTGCTCGTTCTCGGCAATCCATGCGTTGCAGTCCATATATCCCCCATTGGTTGTTGAAGGAACCACTTACTATATCACAGATCTGTGGTCTTGTCAAGAGGCTGTACGGTACACCATCAAGGGTGACACTTTTTAGCTCTTAATGGGTCACAAAGG
>JBBTXJ010000053.1:0-9036 GCA_038062335.1 Patescibacteria group bacterium
TTTGAAAAAAAGAAATGCGAATGGGTGGTGCTGGAAACCGGTTGTGGCGGCGATTTTGACGCGTCAAATGTGATTCCCCCGCCACGGCTTGCCATTGTTACCAACATCGGCCTTGACCACACGGAACTTTTAGGAAAAACGCGCGCGGCCATTGCAAAACGCAAAGCGGGAATTTTCAAAGAAGGCAGTGTTGCGGTCATCGGCGAAGTAGATCCGGAAATTGCCGCACAACTTACGACGCACGCAAAAGAAGCGCGCGTGAAACAGGTCGTTCGCGTGTCTCGGCCGCACCGCATCACGGTTGATGAACGCGGCACCCAATTCACCTACCGCGGCAAACCGTGGCGCACGCTCATGATTGGCACGTTCCAAGCCGAAAACGCCGCGATTGCGATTGAAGCCGCCCGCGCACTCCGCATCGGGGAAGCGCATATTGACCGCGGACTCCGCGAAGCGCGTGTAGCGGGACGCTTTGAAATCATGCAGGAATCGCCAATGGTCATCCTAGATGGCGCGCATAATCAAGACAAAATGGACGGCCTGCTTGAAACCCTGCGCCGCACGCATCCCAAAAATCCCGTCTCGTGTCTCGTGGCGGCCACCGATAACCGCGGTAAAGACACTATGTTTGATGACCTATTCCGTGGCGCGCAGGATATCGCGGTGACCCGCTTTACCACCGAACATAGGGCGGCCCTTAATCCGCGCATCCTTGCCACGCGCGCAAAAGAACTCAATCCACGCGCAAATGTGCGCACATTTCTCTTTCCGCGCGATGGACTGCGCTGGCTCATACAGCAGGCAACGCACGATGAAGTGGTACTCGTGACGGGCTCACTTTTTCTGGTGAGCGACGTGCGCGGGATATGGATGCCGGAATCAAAAATCGTTGAGAAACAACGGGCGTTTGTTTGACACGCGCGCGTTACTTCTGTATGCTGAACACCAATTGCTATGTCCGAACTCGTTATTGTTGAATCCCCCACAAAAGCAAAAACCATTTCGAAATTCCTCGGGCGCGACTTCATCGTCGCGTCTTCGTTTGGTCATGTGCGCGACCTGCCCGCATCGCGCATGGGTATCAACATAGCGGACGATAGTTTTGACCCGGAATACATCGTGCCAAAAGAAAAAGCAAAAGTCGTGAAAGAACTGCTAGAAAAAAGCAAAAAAACAGACGCGGTCATTTTCGCGACTGATGAAGACCGCGAAGGCGAGGCCATCTCATGGCATCTTGCCGAAGTGTTAAAACTCGACCCGAAAAAAATAAAACGCATCGCCTTTCATGAAATTACGAAACACGCCGTGGAAGAGGCGCTCGCGCATCCGCGCCACCTCGATATGGACCTCGTGGACGCACAGCAAGCGCGGCGCGTGCTTGACCGTTTAGTGGGCTACGAACTCTCCCCCCTGCTCTGGAAAAAAGTGGCGCGAGGCCTGTCCGCAGGACGCGTGCAATCCGTGGCGGTTCGGCTGGTTGTTGAACGCGAACGCGAACGCCAAAACTTCACCCAAGAAGAATACTGGACCATTGAAGGGATGTTTGGCGCGCGCGATACCGCCTTCCCCGCCCTGCTCCACGCGATTGATGACGCGTCGCTTGATAAACTTGCCATCAAAAATAAAAAACGCGCTGATGAAATTGTGAAGGACCTTGATAGCGCCGCGTATACCGTGCATTCTCTTGAACTAAAGGAAACAACGCGCGAGCCGGCCGCGCCGCATCGCACCTCAACATTACAACAAGATGCCAACCACAAACTCGGCATGAGCTCGGCGCAGACCATGCGAATCGCCCAGCAATTATATGAAGGCGTGGAGCTCGGCGGCGAGGGCCACACCGGTCTGATAACGTACATGCGCACCGACTCCACCAATTTGTCGGATAAATTTTTAGGAGAAGCAAAACAATATATCACCGACACCTTCGGCGGCGCGTACGCGCTTGCAAGCCCGCGTCGTTTCACCAAACAAGCAAAAGGAGCGCAAGAAGCGCATGAGGCCATTCGCCCCACGGACGCGGCCCGCACGCCGGATTCCATTAAAACACACCTCGCACCGCAGCAATATAAATTGTACAACCTCATTTGGCGCCGCGCGATTGCCACACAAATGGCGGCGCCGAAACTTGACGCAACTACGATAGACATCACCGCCAAAAAATACACCTTCCGCGCCACCGGACAAACCGTTGTTTTTGACGGCTGGCTAAAATTGTATCCGCAACAAGTAAAAGAAAACGAACTGCCGAAACTGAAAGAAGGAGCGGCCGTTACGTGTTCCGCGCTCAAGCCGGAACAGCACTTCACCGAACCGCCGGCGCGGTACTCTGACGCAACGCTCGTAAAAATAATGGAAAAACTTGGCATCGGTCGGCCGTCAACTTACGCGCCCACCATTCACACGATTGAACAACGCCGCTATGTCACGCGCGATGAACAGAAACGCCTGCAACCAACCGACATCGCGTTCGTGGTGAACGATCTTCTGGTGGAACATTTTCCGAATATCGTGGACTACAACTTCACGGCTAAAATGGAAAAAGATCTCGATAGCATTGAGGAAGATAAAACGGAGTGGGTGCCGATGATTCGTGAATTCTACCATCCGTTTAAGAAGCTCATTACGGAAAAAATGAAGGACATCGACAAAAAAGAAGTGACGGAAGAAAAAACCGACGAGAAGTGTGAAAAATGCGGTAAGCCGATGGTGATTAAAATCGGACGCTTTGGAAAATTCTTGGCATGCACCGGTTTTCCGGAATGTAAAAACACAAAAAATATCAACAGCAAGGGTGAAACAGAGGAAACACCGCCGGAACTGGCTCATGAAGTCTGCGAAAAATGCGGCAAACCGATGGCGGTCAAACACGGCCGATTCGGAATATTCCTCGGATGCACGGGCTATCCTGATTGCAAAAACATTAAACGCATTGAAAAAGGAACCGGCGTGCCATGTCCGGAATGCGGCAAAGGGGAAATTGTTGAAAAACGCTCCAAGCGCGGCAGGAATTTCTATAGTTGCAACGGTTATCCCGATTGTAAATTCGCACTCTGGTCAAAACCAACTGGCGAAAAATGTCCGACGTGCAAAAGTCTTCTTGTTTACGGCGCAAAAGATACGGTGAGATGTAGTAAAAAGGATTGCGCTTACCAGCAACCAGCACCATAAAATCCGCCGAAAGGCGGATTTTATGGTGTGGCCCGAAATGGTAACCCCAATGCCAATGGTGATATTTGGGCCCTTCCGGGACCACGCGCAATAGTATAGCACAAAATCGCCCTTCAAAGGAAAAAACCCCGCACGCGGGGTTTTTTCCTTTGGCTACGAATTACCGTAACCCAAATATCACCATCTTCACTATAACAAACGAGTAAAGGCTTGTCAAGTACTGCCTGTGTATGGTGTTATAGTGTCACGGACACAAGAACCCAATACTATGGCAACCATCGGTCTCACACTCGAAGAGCGGCTCGAAAAAATGCTCACCGCCCTGAAAAAAAATAATCCGCAAGCGGACCTTGATTTAGTGCGCCTCGCATTTGATTACGCGGAAAAAGCGCACAAAGGACAGATGCGTAAATCGGGCGAACCCTACATTGTGCATCCGCTTGCCGTCGCCCAACGCCTCGCGGACATGAACATGGAAACCAATATCATCGTCGCGGCGCTCCTCCACGATGTACCGGAAGACGCCGGTGTGCCCATTTCAGAAATCGAGAAACATTTTGGTTCAGATGTGGCATCCATGGTGGCCGGCATCACCAAATTGGGAAAACTAAAATACCGCGGCGTTGAACGCTATATTGAAAACCTGCGCAAAATGTTCGTCGCCATGGCGGAGGACGCGCGCGTTATTCTTATTAAATTTGCCGACCGCATTCACAATCTCCAAACGCTTGCCCCGCTTCAGCCAAAAAAACAATACCGTATCGCGCTTGAAAGTCTTGAAATCTTCGCGCCCATCGCCAACCGTCTCGGCATGCACGAAATCAAAGGATTGCTCGAAGATTACGCATTTAAATATGTCTATCCCAAGGAATACAAACGCGTAAAAAAAATGGTGCAGGAGCGCGTAAAAATCAAAGAGGAATATTTTAGTGGCCTCGCCGAAAAAACCAGACATACTCTTGCCGAGTCAAAAATCGAACCGATTGAAATTGATTGGCGGCGCAAACATTATTACAGTCTCTATCGCAAAATGCTCCGTAAGGACAATGACATGGACAAGGTGTATGACATTGTCGCCATGCGAATCATGGTGCGCGAAATCCCCGACTGTTATGCCGTTTTGGGAATAATCCACAACGTGTGGAAACCGCTCAAGGGCCGCATTAAAGATTACATCGCGCAACCGAAACCGAACGGCTATCAATCGCTCCACACCACGGTCTTCTGCGACGAAGGTCAAATCGTGGAATTCCAAATTCGCACGAAAACGATGCACGAAGAAGCGGAATACGGTATCGCGGCGCATTGGCACTACGATGAACACGGGTCAAAAATCCCGAACAAACAGCTCCGCTGGATTCAAGAATTGGCGAAAGTACAGCAAGAAATGATGAAGAAAGTGCGCGATATTGAATACCTCAAAATTGACTACTTCAAAAACCGCATTTTTATCTTTACGCCCAAGGGCGATGTGATTGACCTGCCGGAAGACGCGACGCCGGTTGATTTCGCCTACGCCATCCACACCACTATCGGCAACACGTGCATCGGCGCGAAGGTGAACGATCACATGGTCAGTCTTGATACCCCGCTAAAAAACGGCGACATGGTTGAAATCATGACCGACAAAAATCGCAAAGGTCCCAGCACGGACTGGCTCAAGTTTATAAAAACCACGCACGCGCGCAGCCAAGTGCGCAGTCACGCGCGCAATACGATAAAAGATTGGTTAAAATCCGTGATTCCGCACTAACCTCACTCATCGCGCAACGATAACAAACGCTCAACCGTCTTGAAAAATTCCTCTTCGGAGAAAAAGCGAAATTGAATGCTTGAACGGCCGTTATAATTGGTAAGCATTATTTTGGTGCCAAATACTTCTTCCAGTTCGCGCTGTTTTTCAAGGACTACCGGATTTAATCGCGGACTGCTCATTTTTCTTCTATTACTGCCAACATCCGTAGATCTCCGCTGTGTCGCCATACGTTCTAACTCACCATCGTCCCACTTGTTCTCAACGGCCTCACGCCAAAGCGCCATGAGATTCTCGGGTTCCTCGCGCAAAATGGCAAGCGCCCGTGCGCGTTTGTACGAAATCTTGCCTGATACGAACGCCTCCTTCACCTCATCAGGCAATCCAATGAGGCCGAGCCGCCCATACACCTCCGGCTTTGATTTCCCCACCCGCTTAGACACCTCATCAGGGGTGAGTCCGAATTCATCCATCAAACGCCGATACGCCAAGCCCTCTTCAAGCTGATTCAAATCTTCGCGTTGAACGTTTTCAATCAGGGCGAGCTCCAATTTTTGCTGGTCCTCGGTGGTGCGAACAATCGCCGGAATAGTTTTCAACCCCGCCATTTTTGCGGCGCGCAATCGCCGCTCACCCACCACCAAATAATAACGCCCCGCGTCTGCCGAACTTACAATAATTGGCTGAAGTAAGCCATGTTCCGCAATAGAATCCGCAAGACCCTTGAGTGCCGCCTCGTCAAATTCCTTACGCGGCTGATACGGATTTGGGTCAATCAGGGAAATCGAAATCCCGTTGCTCTCTGGCGCAATGGTTTTTTTGTCCGGAATAAGTGATCCGAGTCCGCGTCCAAGTGACATATTAAACTAACGCATGTAAGGTTAATAATTCTCGCGCCAATCGCTCATACGCCTTCGCGCCTTTTCCTTCCGGATCATACGCCAAAATGCTCTGGCCATAACTCGGCGCCTCGGCGAGCCGCACGGTGCGCGGGATCACGGAACGAAAAATGGTGTTCGGAAAATAGCGATACAATTCCTCCCACACTTCTTCGGATAATTTATTACGGCTGTCATACATGGTGAGCAGCGCGCCCGCAATCTTTAGTTCCGGTTTAATGTGTTCCTGAATGAGCCGGATTGTCTCAAGAAGCTGTCCCAATCCTTCAAGCGCGTAATATTCCGCCTGCACCGGAATCAACACTTCGTCCGCGGCCACGAGACCGTTGATGGTGAGCAATCCGAGCGACGGTGGCGAATCAATAATCACATAATCATACGCGTGTTTCACTTCATCCAGCACGCGCAACAACCGATACTCGCGCTCCGGTTCGTTCACGAGCTCTATGTTCGCGCCCGCCAAATTCGGCGTGGCTGGCACCACGCGCAACCCTTCATGCAACGTATTGCGCACAATCTCGCGGATACTTTTATCGCCCACCAATGCGTTATACAAACTATGTTCGATGTCTTCGCGCCGAAACCCGAGCCCAGCCGTGGCATTGCCCTGCGGGTCAAGATCAACAAGCAACACAAATTTGCCCTGCGCCGCGAGGTATGCGGCCAGATTCACGGCGGTGGTGGTTTTCCCCACCCCGCCCTTTTGGTTGACAACCGCAACGATTTTTGCCATACTATATGCGATATAGATTATAGCATACCATGGGCGAGTGATGGAATGGCAGACATGCACGACTCAAAATCGTGTGCCGCAAGGCATGAGGGTTCGACTCCCTCCTCGCCCACAAAGAGCCGTATCGGGCTCTTTTTATATTTGCTATACTACTAACTGAAAGGTCGATTTTCTTATTTTTTCTCTTTACCTATTATGTCAAAATACCTATCACTCGGATTTGCCGCCGCGGCGCTCGTGCTCGTCGGTGGCGGATGCGGCAAGACAGCAGAACCATCGTCGGTGTTTGAGGGCAGCGATGCCGGTCCAACCACTCTCGTCTTTTCACTCTCGGCACTAAACAACTCCGGCGAGTCTGGCACGGCAACTATCACACCAATTTCAGATACGCAATCACGGGTGTCTGTTGAGCTGACCGGCGCGCCAGCAGATGAGCAACCCGCCCATATTCACCTGGGCTCCTGCCCCACGCCAGGCGGCGTGAAGTATCCGCTCACCAATGTGGTCGGCGGTAAAAGCGAAACGGTACTCGATGTGACGGTGGGAGCGCTCCAAGCGCAACTACCGCTCGCGCTCAACGTGCACAAATCCCCGACGGAAATTGGCGCATTTGTCTCGTGCGGGAATTTGCCATCGTAACAAAACCTGCTACACTATTCCCATGGATTTTTTGCTCGTGGTTGTTATTATTATACTTGTTATCCTTGCGACCTTTATCTACGCCGGCTTCCGCGGCGCGCCGTGGGTACCCACTAAAAATGGCGACGTTGAGCGATTTTTACGCCTTGCTGAATTGAAGCCGGGCGCAGTGGTGTACGATCTCGGATGCGGCGACGGACGCATCGTGCGCGTAGCGGCACAGGCAGGCGCCGCGGCAACCGGCTTTGAACTCTCACTCCTTCCCTATTGCATGGCAAAACTGCGGCTTATGAGCACCGCGGGACAGGTGCGTTTCAATGATTTCTGGCACGCCGACCTCCGCGATGCCGACGTGGTCTATTTTTTCCTCATGCCCGGCATCTATTCAAAACTAAAAACAAAACTGGAAAACGAACTTAAGCCCGGCGCCAAAGTAATCGCGTATGTATGGCCCGTGGAAGGATGGGAACCGGCGATTACTGACCACGTATCCGGAAGTCCAGATTTACATGTATATGTCCGACCTTAAACCAAACGAAGGAAAACAGCTCACCATCACCGTGGAAGGCGCCGCGTGGGAACGCTGGCCGATTCGCACGCACGTCATCACGGAAAAAGACACTATTATTGACGTAGTGGAACGCTACGCAAAACCGCATCTCGCGCCCGGTGATTTTTTATTTATCAGCGAACGCGTGGTGGCGATCACGCAAGGCCGCGCGTTTCCCATCAAAGACATTCATCCCTCGCGGCTCGCGAAATTCCTCGTGAAATTTGTGCACAAATCGCCGTACGGCATCGGGCTCGGCAGCCCATGGACTATGGAACTGGCGATCCGCGAAGCAGGCGTGCTCCGCATAATGTTTGCCGCGTTTTTATCGGCGCTTACCAAACCATTCGGCATGCGCGGCGTGTTTTACAAAGTGGTAGGCAAAAATATCAACGCGATTGACGGCCCGTGTTCCTACACCCTGCCGCCCTTTAATGAATACGCAAAACTCGGACCGAAAAACCCCGACAAAGTGGCGCGAGAAATAAAAGAAAAAATCGGAAATGACGTGGTGATTATTGATGCGAATGATTTGGGTGTCGCGATACTCGGCTCGTCAAACAAAAACATTTCAAAAGACTTCTGCCAAGCGGTTTTTAAAGACAACCCGCTTGGCCAATCGCACGAGCAGACCCCGCTCTGCATCGTAAGAAAAAAAGAATAAAAAAATCCCTGATCTCGAGTATCAGGGGTGGAGGTGAAGAACGTGGAGTCCGTTCTCTTTCGGCTTCTTGGAGACGCAAGCGCTCTGTTGAAGTCACCTCTGTAACCATGTGCCATTTCTCTGCTCTTTCCGACAAGAGCAACTTGGATGGCTTTCCTCGCTAACGCTAACGCTATTTTTGCCTTTTGGGCTAATGTCGCGTCGGCTTCCCGATCGTAGGTTACTACTCACTGAAGCTGTCCGCCCTCATCGCCACCGTACCCCTTGGAAGAGGTCCGTTGTACCAGAGGTCATTCATCTTCTGCGAGTTGCGTTCCCGATGTGGTTCACCGGTTAAGCTGGTTCGTTCTCCTACGATGTGTGTCTTTGCCGCATAATCCATGCTCTAGAGACCTAGGTTGCGAGCCTGTTTGCAGTGGAATTGCTTCCTCTGCAGTCTCTTGGATTATGTTTTGACGTTCGGCTTGTGGGCTTGACACGTGTGCCCTTGGTTCCCGAGCTATTTGGGAAAGGTTGGCTGACGGCATAGCAATGCCGACATCCTCACTTACCCTAGACAAAGTATCCACGAGTAGAGTCTTCAATCGCCTTTAAGGGGCGCTTGCTGCTGCTCGTTTCTTCCCTGCC
>JBBTXJ010000053.1:9136-13526 GCA_038062335.1 Patescibacteria group bacterium
TAGAGTCTTCAATCGCCTTTAAGGGGCGCTTGCTGCTGCTCGTTTCTTCCCTGCCAGACCCGAGGCCTGTTCCTTTTAACGGTATTGGCGTTACGACGATGCGATACATGCCGGTGCGTTTCGTGAAACGACTGGGTAGCCGCCCACTAATACGTCCGTTCACACATACCGTGTCTTGGACTACCGTCCCTTTCCGCACCGCGGAGGCAAGCCTCCATGGTGTAGTCCGAGTTGGTGTCCTAGTCGCTCTACGTTGCCGTCTCTCCCCACTCCCGTGGTTCGAGTTGAAACAGGGGCGTTGCATGAGTTTCCTCATCCGTGTGTATCGTGAGTTCGTCGTTCCGTTCGGAGGAACGAGCGCACCCTACGCACGGTTTCCGTATTGTGAAGCGCCTTGAACCAAGGAGCAAGCTCCTGGCGAACCAGGGGCATCGGGATCCGGTGAGTTGCCCCACCATTTCCGTCCACTCCTGATTCCCCTCCGAGGATTTTACCCCCAGAGAGACAGACGTCACTCAGTCAGCTTTTGGGAAGTGTTGTGCCATCGGCCGAAGCTTGTTTCACTTCTTTCTTTCCCAGGGCTCGCCAATTGCCCATCGCCTTTTGAGACTTTCATCTTTTTTAGCGATAGAATATAGTTTACTAGACCTTCGAATTGTTGTCAAGTGCCACCTGTGGATAACTTGTGTGTCCATTGCACAGTACAAAAAATCGGCCTTGTAAAGCCGAATTTTTGACTCTCAAAAATCACTCAACGCACGGATTGCAAAAAAACTTCGGTATCGCCATTTACGGAAAGCGTCACGGATGTCACCATTTGAAATTGCAATAATGTTTTTTCAATCTGCACGCGCGCGGTATCGGCGGCACACACGCCCGCTGGAATCTGGTATGCAGAAAAATCGGCAGTCGCAACACCGGCCTCCACGGTCAATTGATTAATCTTCGTTTCTTGCGGCACAAAACTGCGATACCCGTTCTCCCATTCCTCCCGCGTCGGACCGGCAAATAGATGCTCAAGCGCCGCACGCGCAACCGCAGTAGTGGCAGGTACCGAACGGCGAACGGCGGAGGTCAACGGACACCCAGCCCCGCCACTCTCTTTCGCAAGAAAAACCGAATATACCGTTACGTTATCGGTGACGCGCACCGGAATGCGCACCATATGGATGGGTGTACCGTCTTTGGCCGACGCCTCAAACACTTCCACAAATAATTTCGCGCCCGCCGGCGCATTGAACGCCACCGCCGTCCGATACGGCCCGGACTGTCCGACATCCGACGCGAGCGCCGTTGCAAATCCGCGGCCCACCACACGCCCGCCGGCATCGCGAATAATAATGGAAACCGTGTTTTCAAACGCCACCGCATTGCCAGCCACAATCACCGGACTTGCGATATCCGCGTACGGCATGGGCGCGCGCACCGAAATACCGTTATTACTGGTGTTGACAGCCCCACCGCCCCACGGCGGTTCACGTTTCACTACCGACTCTTCGCTAGACGGTTGTTTTGCAACGGGCACGCTCGGCGCCTGCCGCGCCACATTTGTTTGGTAAAGCACCAACCACAGGACGGCGATAAAAATAATCGCGGAAGCGATAGCGAGAATGGTGTAGCGTGTGCGTTTTGTCATAGTCGACATTATACAATCCACCGAATTACTCCCGCAACCCCCACGGTCACCAGAGTGACAACAATCGCGGCAATCAACACGCCCACCGCGATAAACGGAATGGAGAGCCGTCGCGGAATACCGAACAGCCACGCCGCAAGCGCGCCACTCCATGCACCCGTAAGCGGCAACGGTATCGCCACAAAAATCATGAGTGCAATGGCTCCATATTGCGCATGACTACCGCTGAATTTTCGTCGCGTGCGTTCAAACATCCAATTCAAGAATCGCGCCAGTAATCGCGAATGCGCCATGCACCATTTCGTGACGGGATCAATCACATATAAAATAAGGATAAAAGGAACGCAGTTACCCACGACAGAAAAAAGAACTGCCTGCCACACCGGCAGATGATACACCAAAAGCGCCACTGGAATAGAACCGCGGAGCTCGGCAATGGGCAATGCGGCAATAATCGCAGTGGCCAACTGTGGCGGTAAAGAGGAAAGCCAATTGATGATGAGTGATAAGTCCATATCTATTTCCACTCAAATGCCCTATACGCCCACTCCGCAAGCGCCTGTGCTTCTGTAAATCGCGCATAGTGATCTTTGGCGCCGAGCACTGCCACGTACAGCACATGCCCGCGCCCATCCTCCACCGCGGTTACAAAATTATATCCGGCTTCGGGCAAATAGCCGGTTTTCGAGCCAATCATTTTCGAAACCTTGAGCGGAATCTTCCCCAGCAATACCCAGTTCGTGCTCGTTACCTGCCGTACCGCGCCTTGCGTGGTGCGCACCTCGTAGCGGGCAGAGCCAAGCGCTTCGCGCAGAAGCGGCCGCTCCAGCGCCATCTGCAATAGCCGCACCACATCGCGCGCGGTGGCACGGTTCTCCGCTGACAATCCTGCCGCGTCCTCCAGACGCATGCTCGAAAGCCCATACGTTCCTATCGCAAGCCGCATGCGCGCCACAAACGAACTCCCCTTCGGCGCCACGGCATCCACGAGCGACAACGTTGCACTATTTGAGGAGCCGACGAGACTCGCAAAAAGCAAATCGCGCAACGTCACCACATCACCCTGCTCTAAAACATGCGGTCCGTCAATACCTTTGGGGCGCTGCATGGTGGAGGTGGCAGACCAATCGGGCGCACTGTCTGTAATGATAATCGCCGTCAGCAATTTAGTAATAGAAGCGATGGACTGGGCCGTATCAGCGTCTTTTTCAAAAAGCGCCGTGCCGGTGGCACTATCAATGACGAGCGCGCTCTTTGCCGTGAGTGCGGGCGTCGGCGCGGCATCTGGTTTGGCAATCGGTATCGCGGGCGGCGGTGGCGGCGGAAGCGGCTCGATAAAAATCGTTCTGGGATCCACTGACTTCAGCACCATCCCGCTGACCGGCAACCTTAACATACCCGCTCCCGCGAGCGGTTGTGCTGAAACTGACGCGCCTTTCAGCACTTCAGCGCCGAGCAATGTGCCGGCGCCGGCGATGCCGATGACCGTCAGCGCAGTAAATAACCAACCCGAGTGTGGCATATATTACACCTTCACCTCTGTGCCAAGCACCGCTTCTATATCCGGATGCCTATGCAACTCCTCAAACTGCGGCAATTCCGCGACTGATTGCACGCCCAGATAGCGCAAAAATTCAAAACTGGGTTCGTAGATTTCCGTATGCATCAGGGGGTCCTGCCGTTCTTCAATCAAACCGCGCATTAAAAGATTGCGCGTAATCAGCGAACAGTTTACGCCGCGAATCAGTTCCAATTCCGCTTTGGTCACCGGGCCGCGGTACGCGATAATGGTGAGTGTCTCCAGTTGCGGACGCGTGAGTTCGCCGCCCACCTGTTCTTTCAAAAATGCGCTCACGAGTGGGCCTGCCTCCGGTTTAGTTGAAAGCAGAACCTCTTTGCCGCGATGAATCACGGCGAGCCCCGACGCCTCTTCACGATAGCGCTCTTCAAGCTGTGCGAGCGCTTCCGCCACTTTTTCGTCATTCGCATCGGTCATTTTTGCGAGTTGCCGAACCGAAAGCGGCGCCGTGGCGACAAAGAGGAGACTTTCAATTTTTGCGGCGAGCGATAGTGGCATAGTATATATTAGATTGCTTCGCAGGGCTCGCAATGACTATACTGCGGCAATCTGAATTTCATCAAACAACGATTTTTGCAGGACGCGCACATGGCGTTGTTTTACCAATTCCAACAGTGCTAGAAAATGCACAATTCGTTCGGCGCGATCGGCGTTCTTACCGAGCAAATGATGAAACGCAAAACGCTTGCTCCCCTCAAGCAATGCGCGAATGCGGGCGATTGATTCCTCAATGGAAATCCCGTTCACCATCTGCACTCGTTCCATAATCGCGCGCCGTTTGGTGTGTACGCCCACCAATCTCTGCATCACCTGTTCAAGAAGCCGACCCGTCACGCCTTTTGGCTCCACAAATTCGCCGGTGAGTAGCACGGACTCGCGGTAATGGGCAACCATTCCACTCTCGTATCGTCCTTCCAATTCCTGCGCCGCGTCCATGAATTTTTTATAGAGCCGCAACTGGTCCTCAAGCGCGATCCCCTCTTCCTCCGGCGCCACATCAGGAACGAGCAATTTGGATTTCAAATACACCAACCGCGCGGCAATCACCAAAAAATCCGCGATTTCGGCCGTGCGCGACGCGTCAAGCGTTTCCACATACCGAAGATACTCCTCGGTCACGTTCGCGAGCGATACGCGGGAAATATCGAGGTCTTCTTTCTCGATGAGTCGCAAAA
>JBBTXJ010000054.1:0-4100 GCA_038062335.1 Patescibacteria group bacterium
ACCCGTTCTCGAGAAGGCGCTCGCAACGATTCAACTGAACCCCAATACCGATATTGTCCCCGCAATGGTCTGGAAAACAATCGTAACGCCTGCAAAGATTGCCGCTGGTATGGGCTGGCGCGATGTATGTCGTGGTATCGATACCGCCTATTGCGGTTCCACGCTCTTTAAGGCGGGGGTGGGCCGCGAACGCCTCATGCGACTCGCCCATGCGTGCCGGAGCAAAGAACTGTCTGACCTGGCTACCTCCGATGTGTATTGGGATACTATTCAATCAATCACGCCGCTTGACGTGCAAGAAGTGTATGATGCAACGGTCGAGGATACACACAACTTCGTTGCCAATGATATTATTGTTCACAATAGTATCGAACAGGATGCTGATGTGGTACTATTCATCTACCGAAAATCGGCGGATCGGAACTATCGTTTGGAGGATATTCCGCCCGACGAACGGCGCGTTGCGGAAATTCACATTGCCAAACATCGCAATGGCCCGACAGGTCTTGTGCGGATGATCTTTGATGAAGAACGCGCGAGTTTCCGAAGTTTGGATACGCAATTCGCAAATGTTGCGCCGCCCCCCGCGCTACCAGCGCAACGGGTAGTGGTTCCACAATTTTAATGAACACAAATTATGTTCAACAAACTCAAACAATTCAAGCAGATGCGCGATCAGGCCAAAACCCTTCAGCAGACCCTCTCCACCGAACACGTTGAAAGCACGGCGGCTTGGGACAAAATTAAAATTAAAATGGACGGCAATCTATCGGTGCAATCCGTGGACATTGATCCGGAGTTACTCACCGCCAATAACAAACAAAAAGTTGAGGATGGTTTGAAATCAGCATTTAATGACGGCATCAAAAAAGTGCAAAAAATCATGGCAACGAAATTGCGTGACCAAGGAGGATTGGACATGTTTAAGGGAACACTTATGCCTGTTAAGGCGAAGAATTGACGCATGTACCCCTCCTCCATCCAACAGCTCATTGACCGATTCACAAAACTCCCCGGCGTCGGCCCCAAAACGGCCGAACGCTTTGTATTCTACCTCTTAAAGAAAGGCCGCACGGAAGTAGGAGCGCTCACGCAAGGACTCACCGCCCTCCTCGATCGCGCGCGCTCATGCGCCATCTGTTTTGATTTTTCCGACGAAGACCGCTGTCCCATCTGCGCGAATCCCGCCCGCGATCCGAGCGCAATTTGCGTGGTCGCCGACCCACAAGATGTCCAGGCCATTGAGCGGAGCGGGGCATTTCGCGGCCGCTATCACGTGCTCCGCGGCGTGCTTGACCCCGCGCGTGATATCGCGCCTGAACAATTAAAAATAAACGAATTATTTGAACGCATCAAAACCAGCGCGCCGCCGATCATCGAAGTAATCCTCGCCCTCAATCCAGACCTTCCCGGCGAAACGACATCCCTCTATCTCACCAAACAGTTGAAGGCGTATGCTATCCGCATCACGCGCCTCGCGCGCGGCCTGCCACTCGGGAGCGATTTGGATTACGCGGATGAAATTACGCTGATGGATGCGCTTAAAGGAAGACAGACGTTATGACAATCATCGTTGTTGACAAAATTTTGAAAAGATATTACGATATACTTATTCGCTCTCTAAACAGCACATCCTTGGAGGCCGCCCATGTACGCATACATCAATGGTTATGGAGCGCCGAGAGACCCGTTGCATGACGGTAACCTTGGCCGATACCTAGAACAAGTATTGGAACACTTGAGAGAGCATCGGGACGCGGGCATCAATTTGTTTTTGGCTGGTGGCTACACCAACCGTGAGGACTTGTCTGAAGCGGAAGCAATGCATCAGTGGCTGAAAAATTACGGTTTGCCGAATTATGTATCGGTTCACCTGATCGATACGACAACCACTGCGCGCGATAACATGCTTGAGTTCCGCAAAAGGGTAAACGATGTGCCCGTTCTCATCTTCTGCGAATACTCACGACAACCGACGATGCGGTTTTTTGCGCAGAAGCTCTTTCGTCAGTCACTTATTCAGGGGCTTAAATTCGATAAGCCATCTCTGAAATTGGCTCATCGTATGAAGCAACAAACCGTCAAGCTGTGGCTCGAAAAACTCGCGTGGCACAACAAAACGATTGACGCTCTGCGTAATCGGTTGCGCGAGCGACACGTAGCTCGTGTACGGGCGCAGATGCGCTGAACACACAGGGGGCGTCCACTCGGGGCATCCCTTTTTTATATGATATAATAAGCATACAATATGCCTCTGGAAGCAACTCACATTAAATTTGCTTTAGATGTTCAAGATAAATATTCGGTACAGGATGTAGGGAAATATTTATCCGGGACTATTTATCCCGATAGCAGATACGTCACTAAAATAGACAGAGCACTCACTCATGGTGATTATTTGCTATCACCTGATTTTGCGATAGATGATTTTAAAAGGGGTTGGGCTACCCACTTTGTTTGCGACAAACTCTTTAATAAAATAACCGATAAAAATTTCCCAGAATATTTTAATGAACAAACCCGAGCTGGCTCTGAAACAGAGTGGTGGATTAACAAAACAGTTCTCAAGATTATTTTAGACATTGAGGTATTAAAAAAATTCGAAGTACAGCACTATTTACCAATGTTAGATTGCCTAGAGAATCCAAACGGCGAGCCAGTTGAAAAAATTAAACTTTATCATAAAATCATCCGGGAATTATACGAAAAAAAAGAAACAACAATTAAAGATATTGAAAAAATGTGGCTGGGGCTGGAGATAGACAAAACCCTAGCTGAAAAAATAACAAAAAAGGGCGGGGAGCTCGCAGACAACCCACTACTAATTAAAAAAATTCACGCTCTATACGACACCATGCTTGCGAACGTGGATCTAAAAACATGATCATTCGCGTCGGTTCAAAAAATCCCGTGAAGGTTGAAGCGGTGCGTGAAATAATTGCGGACTACCCTTTTCTTGCCGGCGCAGAAGCCATCGGCGTAGAAGTTGATTCCGGCGTAGGCAATCAGCCAACATCACTTGATGCGGCAATCCTCGGCGCGCAAAATCGTGCCCGCGCAGCTTTTCAAAACTGCGATGTAAGCATTGGCCTCGAATCCGGCATCATGCCCGTCCCCCACTCCCGCACCGGCTACATGGATTTTACCGCGTGCGTTATTTTTGATGGCGAAAAAATGTGTCTTGGACTTTCGTCTTGTTTTGAATACCCAAAAGAAGTAACGCGGCTTTTAATTGAAGAAAATACGGAGGCAAGCAACGCGTTCCGCGCCGCAGGTCTTACCGAACATGAACGCATCGGCTACGCCGAAGGCGCGATTGGAATTTTAACCAACGGCCGCCTCCTGCGCAAAGAGTATACCAAACAAGCAATCCGCAACGCGCTCATTCAACTGGAACATCCGGAGTGGTATTAAAAAAAACGAAAACCAAAAACCCGCCTTGCGGCGGATTTTTGATTATACGGCCTTAATCTTCACTTTCGTTTCTTGCTGGCGATGGCCCTGCGCCTTGTGGTAGCGCACCTTGCGCTTGAATTTGACCACGCGAATTTTCTTGGCGCGGCCTTGGCCGGTGATTTCAGCGGCAACGGTAACGCCTTCAAGATACGGCTTGCCAACCCGCACGTCCGTGCCATCTTCGTTGGCCACCAAAAGCACCTTGTCAAAAACATGCGCCGCGCCTGCCTCGCCCGCGATTTTTTCAATCGTCAACGCAGCGCCCTCGCGCACGAGATATTGCTTTCCGCCGGTTTCAATGACTGCGAGCATAGGGATATTCGTAAATAAGAATGGATACAGTGTACCTGAACGCCTAAAAAATGTCAAATTAACCGTCATTTCGGGCGAGCGAAGCGAGATCCGGAATCCAGTAATAAAACACCCCGCAGGAAACCGACTCTGGCGAGCCAATCTTCTGCGGGGCAACGGTCAAGACAAGGCACGGGTCAGGCGGGGTTCTGCTCGTGGGCCGGAATGGATTTCCGGCCGGCCTCCGGCGCAATGGCACGCCAGAGGAAATAGGCGCCGGTAATCGCGACGATGCCGGTCGCGGCGATACACGCGCTCCAGACCGGACCGCCCACAGCCAATGCTCCCCAGAT
>JBBTXJ010000055.1:0-4371 GCA_038062335.1 Patescibacteria group bacterium
GCCATGGGAGATAGGCGCGCCACATGCGATAGATGTGTTCGGCAGATTGTGACCAGTCAATGCGGCCATCTTCGCGGGATAGTTTTTTACAAAAAGTCGCGTGCGTATGATCTTGTTCACGCGCCTGGATTTTGCCCGCAATCCAATCAGGAATTGTTTTGATTAACAACGCCGCGCCGAGCCTCCCCAGTTTTGCTTCAAGTGTCGGCGTTGTATCGTGTTCGTCAATAACACATCGCTCTTGCGCAAGTACTGGCCCATGATCCATTTCCTTATCGAGAAGCATGACGGAGACGCCGGTTTCTCCATCACCATTCAAAAGAGCAGATTGAACAGGAGAAGCCCCGCGATATTTTGGCAACAACGACGGATGAACATTCAGCACGCCGCGCGCGGGGATGCCAAGAACGGTTTCGGGAATCAAAAGACCGTATTCCGCCACGATAAACACATCCGCGTCTCGTGCGCGCAATTGCTGAGCCGCATCATCTGTTTTTAATTTTGGAAATTGCAGTGCCGGCAGTTGGTGTTGCTCGGCAAATTTTTTTATAAGCGGCGCCTCCACTTTGTTTCCGCGCCCCGTCGGCTTATCCGGTTGAGTAACAACGGTGAGAATTTCAACATCAGGCGCAGTGATGAGTTCATTGAGCACCGTAGTTGCAAACGTATCCGTGCCGAAGAAAATAATGCGGATCATATCGTCGGATACTTCGGTTTTCGTTCCGCCTCATGCGTTTCGCGCGCGCGGTCAATAAATAATACGCCGTTAAGATGGTCAATTTCATGCTGAAACACGCGCGCGAGAAAATCTGTGACAATGCATTTGTAATGCTCGCCTTCGGGTGTGGCGAATCGCACGAGAATTTTTGTATGGCGTGGTGTACTGCCCCACACACCGGGCGTTGACAAACACCCCTCCTCTTCTTCCGCTTTGTCCGCATTGAGCGGCGTGTACGCGGGATTCACGATCACCAGATCTTTTTTGGTGGAAAACGGCGCTGATTCATCAGCGTGCTTGAGCGTAGCTTTGGTAATAATCGCGAGCCGAATATTTTTTCCCACCTGCGGCGCCGCAATACCAACACCATCATCCTTATACATGGTGTGAATCATGTCGCGGATGAGTTCTTTTATTTCTTTCGTCGCGAGTTCCGCGTCGGTGACCTCGCGGCATCGCTCATGGAGCGACGAATTTTTTGGATAGATGGTGATGGGAAGTTGTTTTTTCATGTTTATGATAATAACTGTAATGGATCTACATCCACCTTCCACCCTTCAGCAAGCGCGAGCTGGTCAAGTATAACAGGGGTCGGCGTCCGCAGGAGCACGACAATCCCATGCAATCCTTTCCGTATCGCGGGATGCGCGGCGTACGGATGAGTCAGCATAGCGTTTTTTGCGCCTTCCGTCAATCGCTGAAGTTTTGCGGTCATCTCCGTGGCCGCACGGAACGCATCATCATAAGACGGGCCCCAATACGTGAGCTTTAGTATAGACCAAAATGGCGGATAATGCAGTTGTTGACGAAGCGACAATTCTTCGCGATACCATTCGCCGAGGCCGCCGCTTTGGAGCGCTCCCAACACGAGCCGTTGCGGTTCGCGTGTTTGCAAAAGGATCGCGGCGTGTGCCGGCGCGAGATACTGAATATCGCGCACGAGCCCGACAAATTCTGCGGTAGCGCGATATTCGGGAAGCGAGAGAAATCCGTCAATATCGTTGAATATCACCAGACCAATGCGCCCCCAGCGCACGAATGATAATGCGCGCGACGTGCCCACCACTGCGGCGGGTCGTTCAACGTCAAAGCGCGGTGTGTCGCTATCGGCATCGGCGCGATGCACGGTATACGGGCTGTCATGGAGCAGGGTGCGCACGGCATCTTCTACCGCTTGCGTGCCTACGCCGCGAAATATCATGCGGGGTCCGCGGCAAAAGGCGCATGTTTCGCGCAGTAGTTGCGTATGATGACACGGATGGCAGTGGAGTTGTTTGTCTTGTTCATGATAAATGAGCGGCAGGGAGCAGTTCGCGCATCGTTCAATGCGTCCGCAATCGCGGCAAGAAACCGTGGTGTAGGCGCCGCGACGATGCACCATAACGAGAATATCTTTTCGTTCCTCGATTGCGCGCGCGATCGCTTCATGCGCCGCATCGCTAAAAATACCAAAGTTCTTTTTTTGGTATTCTTCTTTCAGGTCAATAACGCGAATTTCTTTTTTGGTTGTTTCAGTATGAGCGCGCATAAAGGAATGTGCGGTCAATCGCGCCGCGCTTTCCACCGACGGCGTATGGCTCATGATTGTCACCGGACACTGCCACAGCTCCGCAAGTTGCATCGCCGCATCGCGCGCGTGATAGCGTGGCGCTTGGTCCCAGTTTTTGTGATGGGGGCTGTGTTCAAAATCCACGATGATATGGGTGAGATTTTTGTACGGCGCAAAAAGCGCGACTTTCGTGCCAAGAATGAGGGGAACCTCGCCATTTCGAATCGTAAAATAACGCTCGAAATGCTCCTTGGGCGAGAGGTCGCTTGAGAGCGTCACGTGAGTGCCAACCATTTCCTCCCATTCGCGCAGATGCCATTTTTCCGGAACGATAATCAGCGTCTGTTCATCATCTTTCGGCCAGTGTTCACCAAACCACCGGTGTTTTTCTTTTACATCGCGATACCACAAATAGCGGCTTTCAAAGCCGCGTTTCGGCACCATGGCAAATGGCTCAAGCGCCATGGTGGTAAGTTTCCGTGGCTGGAGCGGCGGGCACAGCGTCGCAATAACCGTAGGTAACGGCGTGGTATACCTGTGCGCAATATCGTGCGCAAGATGCAATGACGGCGTGGAAAGAAGCGGCTCGTTCCCAAAAACCTTCTGCACCTCCTGCAAAGATTTTTCCGGCACATTAGTTGTTTTGGAAAGAGCGTTAACAATGCCAAAAATTTTCCGCGTGCGAAACGGAATCTGTACCAGTGATCCCACCGGCGCGTTCATGCCACGCGGAATACGGTAATCAAGCACGGATAACGCTCGCGGCATCCGTCGCAATGGCACCACCTGCGCGTACATATCAGTTTGTTACGTTGAGTTCAATTCTTGACCCCGTCGGATGGATCATCAAACTTAAGCGGTCAACGGCTTGCACATTCTCCCATTTCCATCCCATGCCGAGAAAGGTGGCTTCAGATAAAATCGGCCGCTTCATACCATCGGAGATGGCATACACCGTTTTATCATCAACCCCCTTGACCAGTGACCCTTCGCGAAATTTCACCGCGCCAACTAATTTAAATGATACTAACTGATCCGCCGCGATTTTCACCATTTTTTGCTTGCTGAATCGGTTTTTGATAACCGCATCGCTCACGATCGGGGCTTTCTCCCCGTTGTGGACATAGTATAACTCGCCGCTTAACGGACTTTTAACCACGGCGCCGAGCGGGAAGAGATCCAGCTCGCTGATGAATTTACCATTTTTGTATCCCACCATCTCGTCATCAGTTGCGGTCATGACCTCATCCGGATGATATCCCAGTTGTTTGAATATTTTATCGCTCAAAAACGGACGCTTCGTATCATCAACCAGCAAGAACGTCATGCCACGTTCGGATTTCACGAGCGAGTAATTGGGAAATTTAATGGACACGCCTTCATCGTAGTTTTGCAGTTCAGCTGGCGCTACTTCGATAATCTCACTCGCGTTATAGCGGCTCAAAAAGATGCCTTTGCTCGCGAATTTCAACCGCATGCTGTCTTTAATAAGCCACAAGTCCTCCGCATCTTTTGCTTTCAACACCACGCCGTTCGGGAATCGTTTTGTCCACCAGCGATTCCAGATTTTCCACAGGTTTTCGTTGCCGTGAATATGCGGTGTGTAGATATATTGGTTTGCGGTTGCCTGATTTTCCGGTGTGACTGCCGTACCGTCCACTTGACTCGTCACGCCAACACGAAAGCCGAATTTGTTTGGGTTGTCAAAATAGAATCGGTTCGCGCCCGCTCCGCCGTCAACTTGCTTGCCGAACCCCTTGTATTTTTGCGGCAGGGGATCGTTCACACTGCACGCATCGCAGAGTGCGTAGCCCATCGCCCAATCAAGGCGGGATTGTGAGGGATTTGATGGCCCGTGTTCAATTAAACTTTGTTCTTTTTGCAGAAGCGCGAGCAGATATTTTGGGTTGATCCGAGCGGTAATCGCGGCATCATAAATAATGTGCGCGGCGTCCAGCATGAAATCATTCACGTTGGGCGCTTGGTACTTCGCTAAAAAACTGCTTTTGTTTTCCAAAAACGTCTGGATTGCGTCGCGGCCCATGGAAAGATAGTCGGTCAACTCAAAATCCGAAAGGACGTTGTTGGGATTAAAAGTCGCCGC
>JBBTXJ010000056.1:0-4128 GCA_038062335.1 Patescibacteria group bacterium
GCCGCCGTCGAGGTCACCACCAGGGGAACCGACGCCACACCGGCGCTCCTCGCCGTCATCACCGTCATCCTCGTCCACGGTCTCGTTGATGTGCCGTATTTCAAAAATGACCTCGCCACGCTGTTTTGGCTACTCGCAGGACTTGTCGCATTGAACGCCCATAAAAAACCTGATACACTATCTTCTATATGAAAGACCGCACACTCTGGATTGGCGTCCTCCTCATTATCGTTGCGTTTATCGGTTTCCTCGTATATCAACGCACGCGCCCCGGCCAATACGACGCGTTCGCGCAATGTCTCACCGATAAAGGCGTCAAAGAATACGGCGCCTATTGGTGTCCCAACTGCCAGCGACAAAAAGAAGATTTTGGCAACTCATTTAAAAAGCTCACGTACATTGAATGCGCGCTCCCGGGCGGACAGCGGGCCGGGCAAACGGCAGAATGCACCGATGCCGGCGTTAAAGGGTATCCCACGTGGATGTTCCCTGATGAAACGCGTCTTGAAGGATACCAGCCACTCTCGATTCTTTCAGAAAAATCCGGCTGCCCGCTCCAGCCATCTTCATAACTATGCGTGTCACGATCATCGCGCTCGCGCTCCTCGGCATCCTCATTTCCGGCTACAGTTGGTATCAGCATTACGGCGCCGATACCGGCACGTTCTGTGATATTTCCACCACGTTTAGCTGCAGCGTCGTGAATCGCAGCATCTATTCAAAATTCTTGGGCGTGCCGGTTGCCGCTATTGGTTTCGCGGGCTATGCACTGCTCCTCGCCCTCGCGCTCATGAAAAAACCGCTCTGGCGATATGTGTTCGCGGCGGGAATCATGGGCACCATCTTTTCGGCGTATCTCACCTGGATTGAATTTGCGACGCTTAAAACATTCTGCGTGCTTTGCCTCATTTCACAAGGGGCTATTCTCGCTATCGCCGTCTTGGCGGGCGCGGGATATTACCAAAAACGGAGGCGCTATGGTTCTGAACAAAAAAATTAAAATCCTGCTCTGGGGCAGTAATCTGTGGAACTTGGGCGAGGGGATGCTCGGGCCGCTCTTTGCTGTTTTTGCCGGCCGCGTGGGTGGAAGCCTCCTTGAAATGTCCTGGGCATGGGCGACGTATCTCATAGTAACGGGTGTGTTTACTATTATCGTGAGCCGGTTTGCTGATAAAAAAATCAAAAAAACACACCTGCTCATTTTTGGCAATGCCTTAAACGCGCTCTTTACCTTTGGCTATATCTTCGTTGACAGCCCTCTTCAACTGTTTGCCGTGCAGGTGGGTCTCGGTTTTGCGGCCGCGTTCGTCATCCCCGCATGGAACGCACTCTATTCCGAATTCGAAAACAAAAAACACGACGAATTTGAGTGGGGTCTGGCGAGCGGAGAAGCACAAATCTTGAGTGGCATCGCTATCGTCATCGGCGGATTCATTGTCAGTTATTACTCCTTTACACTTCTTTTCATCATCATGGGAACGGTCAAAATACTCGCCACGCTCTCGTACGCGCGTATCTTAAAAATTCCGCGCTAGGTCTTCGCGCCAAGCGCTGCGCGCCGCAACGAGTGCCACCGCGAGTGCATCCGCCGCGTCATCGGATTTTGGCGGTTGATCCAAATGCAACAGGAGTTGGATCATTTTTTGTATCTGCTGTTTTTTTGCCCGACCATCGCCCGTAATGGTGAGTTTCACCGTGAGCGGCTGATATTCCGAAACCGGAATGCCGCGCTCTGCCGCCACGAGAAGCACCACCCCGCGCGCCTCGCCGACACCTAATGCAGTATTCACATTTTTATGAAAAAAAAGTTCCTCAACCGCCATTCGTGTCGGCGCATACTCGTCGCACAATTTATTCACTCCAACAAAAATTTGCCGCAAGCGTTCTGCGTGCGGCGCCTGCTTGTCTGTTTCAATGCACCCAAAGGAAAGTGCCCTGCACTGGTCGCGTCCCGCCACTTCAATCACTCCGTATCCCAACCGGCCAAATCCCGGGTCAATGCCGAGGATGCGCATCATAGTTCATTGGAGTAAATATCCTGCACGTCATCATGCGCATCAAGCGCCTCGCGAAGCGCATCTAATTTCGTGCGCGCCTCGTCATCAATCGCGACGGTTTCTTTCGGCACCCACTCAAGTCCGGAATCAGCCGGCGTCAATCCTAATTTCGCCACTGCTTCACTCACCGCGCGAAACTGCGGGACCGCGGTGTAGATCGTGGTGCCCTCTTCCTCTTTTTTGAAATCATCCGCGCCGGCATCAATCAGCGCGAGTTCTTGCTCTTCAGTCAACGCGCACGGCACACGCACCACACCCTTTTGTTCAAATTGCCATTTCACGCTCCCCGAACCGGCAATCGCACCATTATTTTTTGAGAAAATGTGTTTGATGTCGCTTGCAGACCGATTTTTGTTATCCGTTGCCGCCGCAACCAACATCCCCACGTTACCCGGCCCAAACCCTTCGTAGAGAGCTTCTTCAATCACGCCGCTTTTATCTTCGCCTACCCCGCGCGCAATAGCCCGATCAATACCATCCTTAGGCATATTGTACGAACGCGCTTTATCAATCTCGAGGCGCAACTTAAAATTCATGGCGGGGTCGCCCCCACCTTCACGCACGACAATAGTGATGCCGCGCGCTAGTTTGGTAAACAACTGCCCGCGCCTAACATCCGCCGCGCCTTTCGCGCGTTTGATGGTAGCCCATTTTGAGTGACCGGACATAGTCGAATGAGACACGAGGACTAAAAAGTTTTAGTCCGAGTGCCATGAGACGGGCCGAGCGATGTCTGTCCCTGACAGACCGCGCGGCACAAAACGCGACAGCGTTTTATATCAGATGGCGTGCGAGTGATTATTCACGAGCACACCGTAAATAAGGTAACAAAATAAAAAAAGGGTGTCAATCTCCGTGCTTCTTCAAAAGAAAAAGAAAGGGGCTTGAAAGAAGTTGTCCATAGGGCAAACGAAGATCAAAAGGCGCTCGTGGAACACTACGATAAGATGCATCCAGAAACCACCTAGCCGCATACAAAACACCCCGACCAGTCGGGGTGTTTTGTATTTATTTCTCATACCCCGTCCCAGCAGGAACGAGACGCCCAATAATGACATTTTCTTTGAGGCCTTCCAGATAATCAATCTTGCCGGTGACAGCCGCGTTGATGAGCACGCGCGCCGTTTCCTGAAATGACGCCGCTGACAAGAAGCTCTGCGTTGAGAGCGACACGCGCGACACGCCGAGAAAAAGTTCGCGCCCTTTGGCAGGTTGCGCTTTTTCCTTGCGCGCCAAATGGTTCGCGTCCATGAGCTGTGCCTTCTCCACGGTTTCGCCGGGCAAGAGATCGGTGTCGCCCGCGTCCTCAATGTACACGCGCGAGAACATCTGCCGGATGATGACCTCCACGTGTTTGTCATTCAATTTCTGCCCCTGACTGGAATAAATATCCTGAATTTCCCGCAGAATGTATTTTTGCACCGCCTCCTTGCCCTTCAGGTCATACAACTCTTGCAAGTGAATGTGTCCTTCCGTGAGCGCGTCGCCGGCGGCCACATGGTCGCCCTCTTTCACGAACAATTTGTATCCAATCGGAATAATGTACTCCTTCACTTGCGCGCCGCGCGGCTCCACCTTCAAACTTTTCTTTGCGAGGTTCACCACGCCCGGATATTCCGCGTATTCTTTATCACCGGAACCACGCACCAAAAGCACGTCACCGGCTACTACCTCTTGGCCATCAGTTACCACCATCTCATCGTGTTCGGTAAGCGTGAGACGCTTCGGTTCAACGGGATCGGCCTCAATGCGCACTATTTTCTGGCCGGTACGACCCTCAAAAATCTTTTTACCGGTGGACGACTCAATCACTTTACCCTCTGCGCTTTCAATCCGCGCGATGCCGGTTACATCGGCCAAAAACGCCTTTCGCTTTGGCGAACGCGCCTCAAACAATTCTTCAACGCGCGGAAGACCCTGGGTAATGTCAACGCCCGCGACACCACCGGTATGGAACGTGCGCATGGTGAGCTGTGTCCCGGGTTCACCGATTGACTGCGCCGCGATGATACCGGTTGCCGTACCAATCTCTACGAGCCGATTGTGTCCCAGATCAAAGCCGTAACATTTT
>JBBTXJ010000057.1:0-5747 GCA_038062335.1 Patescibacteria group bacterium
ACAATACGTTTGCCAAGCGCGAGTATGAGAGCAATGGTGTGTTCGGCAACGTAAACGATGAGTACGCCCGGGGTGTTTGTCACGACGATGCCACGTTTTTTTGCTTCAGCGATGTCAATGTTATCAAAACCCACGGCGTTGTTTGCCACGATTTTGAGTTGGGATCCCGCGGCGTCCATGAGTTCGGCATCAATTTTTTCCGTGAGCATGCAGAGGATCGCGTGCGCGTCTTTTACTTTTTTTAAAAGCACACCGCGTGGAATCGGCGCCGCCGTGTCATACGCGGGATCTTTCTCTCTGTACACATCCACGCGGAAATTTTTATGTTTGCGGAGGAGCGCTATGCCGATATCAGGAATCCGACGAGTGACGAAAATTTTTAACATAAGCGCGGATAGATTCAAATTTACTTTTTGCGAGTAGCGCGATGAGAAGACTTGCCAGTGTGCCCGCGGCCGCGGCAAGAAAACTTGAGAGTGAATTCTGTGTTGATGGAGAGGTCGCGGCAGTGTCTGCGCCGGTTTCTTCCGCTGTCCCTGCTGGAGTAATGATAATATCTTCCGGACCGCGTGGCAAGAGGCGCAGGCCGCTGGTCGTTTTGTTGAGGATGCCCGTGACCTCAACCTGTTCGCCGGTTGCGAGCGCCGTGCGCGGAATCGCGGCGCCCTCTTTTATATAGATGAGCAGTTCGTCCGTGCCGTCGTCAAGATACGCCTTGTTCGCAAGGCGCTGGGTGACGGCGCCAGCAATTTTGACGAGCGCGCCGTCCCATTCGTCCGTCAGATGATTGACCGCGGTGCGGTCCGGCAGATGGAGTACGCCGGATTCGATGACGCGAACGTCTTGCGCCTCTTTTATCAGGATTCGCAGCTCGCCGCGCGCTTCGGACATCGTGCCGGTCATTTCCGTGCGATCGCCAATGTTGAGTTTTGGGAATTCTTTTTTGGATGAAAAAATCTGGATGCCCGCGGTTGACGACGGCGTCATGATATAAAACACCTGCGATCCCAAAATGCCGGGCAGTACCGACACCACGCCGGTTGTTTGCACGCGGTCGCCGATATCCAAATCTCGCACGGACTCAAGCGAAACGATTTTGAGTGGTTTCGCAGTGCGGCGCGCTGTGGTTTTGGCGGCGCGTGCGACAGGCGTGCGTTCACGTATCGCCGTGATGATATTCGGATCGCCCGGTGTCGGCGAGCTCGTCCAATGCCAGACGCCTTTTTTATCAACGGCGTAACTGGCGCCTTCGGTCACGTCGTCATACGGTATGTTCGCAAGACGTTGATCAAACGGATCAAAGAGTCGCGCTTCGTCACTCGTATTGTTGAGCGCGATGCGCGTGTCCTGGCGGCCGAACACGCGATACGCGCCGGGCTCGAGCGGCGTGTCATCGTTTACGGTGTAGCCGCGGCTGCCACCTTCTTCATCGTCAAGTTTCACGCCGTCAAGCGCGATTGGTTCTGCGCCCGCGTTAAACAATTCAATCCACTCGGCATCATCGGATCCTTCCGGATCAGGCATGAATTCCGTGATGCGAAGCGCGGAAAAATCCACGGGCGCGGGGCCGCCAACACCATCTTCCGCAGGCGCGGAGAGCGCGCGAATGACGTGCGCGGTTTTTGACATGAGCGCGCTGTCGGAGACCGAAAGCACAACGGTAAAAGTACCGGGTGTTTCATACGAGTGGCGCGGGCTCGGCGTCGCGGATTCCTCGCCATCGCCGAAATCCCAGTGGAAGGTGAGCGGGTCATTTTCAGTGTCGCTTGAATCTGACGCGTCAAAGAGAATGTTTGTATTTATGAGTGCATCGTCTTCGGCATCAATGACGGCGATGGGCGGATTGTTCACGATGGTGAAGTTGTTGGGCGCGCCGGGCGTTGGTTTGTTCGTGAAACGCCACGCGCCGGTGTCGGTGCGCGCGTAGCTCGCGCCTTCGGACGCGCTTCCCGTGAACGAAACGGTTTCAAGCGTTTGGTCATCCTGATCCATGAGCGTTACGGTTTCACCGCCGCTGTTGTTGAGCGCGATGTTCGTGTTTGTGCGGAAGATAGCGAGATGCGTGAGCGGTGGAATGATGAGCGTGGTGGACGCGAAGGTTTTGCCGCTCTTGTCGCGGAGCGCGAAATCTTTGAACGAGATAGGCGCGGCGGTCGGGTTATAGATTTCAATGAATTCTCCTTCGGCATCGGGGCCGATTGGATTCGGCAAAAATTCAGTGATGGTGAGTGTGCTCGAGGCGGTATTTAATGTGACAGGGCGCGGCACGATTTTAGTTTGCTCATTGGTGATCACATTCGGGCCGCCTTTGGTGGGCGTTTCAGTGGTCGCGAAATCCAGCGCGTCATTGTTGCTGTCACGTCCGTCTTGCGTGCGCGCAACCGAGAGCGGATCTTTTGCGGCCGGCGCGTTATCTGACACAACGCCATCAGCCCAGTCGCCGTAGGCCACGCGGTCAATCGTTTTTCCGGTACCATCGGCGAGCACGATAAGATCGCCGCTATTGTTGAGCGGTCCTTTTGGTTTTTCAATTACCAGAAACTGATGCGGCGCGAGCGTGCCGGTGAGCACGGTTGCGGTTTCATTGCCGTCTTCCAGCGTCCATTTAGTGAAATTAATGAGTTCGGTGGAGTTGTTGTAGAGCTCCACCCACTCTTCGCCTTCGGCCGGGTCTGCCACAAATTCGTTGATGACCACCACGCCGCTTCCATATTGTTTCACGGTTTCGATTGGTTGTAATGATTTGTTTGATGATGCCGGTGGTGTTGACGTGGCGGTGGGCGTTGGTTCTGGTTCTGGTTCCGGCGCGGGCGGTTCATCATCGGATGCGTCGGGTGTGTTCGTGGCGCCGATGCTGTTTCTCTCTTCACGTTCTACCCAGTTGTTTTCGGTGTAGTCTCGCAACATAGGATCGCGGCGTTCGAGCGATGCGTCGGGCGCGGGGAGATAGGTGAAACGTTCAATGATCGTACCTGTCTTGTCGTTCAAACCGATTTCCTCGCCAGTTTCTTTTAGAGTATCCCACGAACTATCAAAGATAGTAACGTCAGCAAGAGACAAATACTGTGCGCGCGTGGTGGCCGCTACTTCAGCGATGATCGCGTACTCGTTCGGCCCTAACAAAAAATCATCGCCCTGAAAGAGCGTGAGTGTATGACGCGCGAGACGAGTGGCGTCAGTATCCCAAAAGGTCCATCCGGTGAGATCAACCTGCGCGGTGCCGAAGTTGTAGATTTCCACCCATTCGGAGTTGTCTCTTTCATACGCGCCGATCTCGGTGATGGCGATGGTGGCCGATGTGGTCTCTGCCGCGAGCACGGCAGGGACGAGCGGCGTGAGAATAGAAAGAAGTGAAACTAAAAATCCCCCCAAGAAGTGTTTCATAGAGTTCTAGTATAGCAGATTGACAAGAATGCTTTTGTGTAGTATGCTATGATGTTTCCACTGGGCAGGTGGTGGAATGGTATACACGTCAGTCTTAGGAACTGATGCCGCAAGGCGTGTGGGTTCGACTCCCACCCTGCCCACAACACAGAACGTGTGGTACAATAGCACTATATGAAAGATATCAAGCCAATTTTACGCGCACTGGGATTGTTAGATAGCGAAGTAAAAACGTATTTGAAGGCGCTTGAGAGCGGGCCAAGTACGGTACTTGAGCTTGCGCAGGCGACAAAACTCTCGCGTCAGGCCACCTATACGGCCATTCAGTCTCTGACACGGCGCGGCCTTGTGTCGAGTGCCGAGCACGGGAAGAAACATCTGTATGCCGCCGAGCATCCGGAAAAACTACTCGTGTATGCGGAGCGCAGTCAGGCAGAACTCCGCGAGTATGCCGATGATTTAAAACGCGCATTGCCGGAATTGGAATTGCAGGTTGGTGGAGACAGGCCCATCGTGAAAGTATTTGAAGGAAAAGAGGGTATTAACGCGATCATGGCGGATATTCAAACAACGCGGCACAAAATTGCTGAAGAAATTGCGGATGTCGACGCCATGTTTGCGGTTATAGATAAAAATGCGCTCCACCCGATGCGTGGACAGCTAAAAAAATTTGGCACTAAAGTGCGCGGGTTGTATGGCGGCACATTGCACGCCAATGATGTGAAAAGTGAGCGGTATGTCTTGCCGAAAGATCTTGCTGGTTTTAAAGCAAACATCGGTATTTACGGTAATAAAATTGCGCTCGTGACGTTTGAAGGAAAAATGCATTCAATAATGATTGAAAGCGAGGCGCTCACAAAAACACTCCATATTCTTTTTGATTTGGCTTTTGAAACAGCCGCTAAAAAATTTAAATAAAAAAATACCGCATCAGGATCACGGGATCCTGTGCGGTGTGGACTAACCCCCTTCCATGGGCGACCTCCTTTGGGTGGGTGGTACAGGTTTATTGAGTTCTAGACGCTGATGCGCTAGATGCGCAGGTGCGTCCGCCTTCTGTTGCCTTGATGGATCCTCTTGCACCTCTTTTTTGCGAGAGAGCCACCTGTACCATTACCACCGAGAAGGTCTTGAAAGAGCTGTTGTTGACTGCCACCCATACTCCCGCGAGTACGAGCGGGGCCGAGGCGGTCGAGAGACCGTGAGGGGAGAAGAGGTGCTTTCCCCCTCTTTCATCTTGCCAGGGTGGCTCGTGCCATCCCTACGAACGTCCGGCGCCCACAGGCCTCCTCCTTTCCAGGCAATCCTGCCGGGACTATCCACGGCTAGAATCACCAGTTAGATAAACAGAGTATAGCAGAAAAGGTAAAACCTGTCAAGTACCCGCTTGACAAGTTTTTGTATATAAAGTATTCTAACGTAATAGGTTTACTTTATTTATGCTTAATAAAGCCAAAATAAGATAAAATGTACACCAAGCACTTGACAGATTTTAAGGCGTATGCTATAGTATAGTTCGTTGGAGGAGGGCCATCCGGAAAGGAGTTTGAAGGCTCATGATCTGGGGTCTCTCACACCTATACTTGGTGAGAGAGCGATGTAGCCATGCACCCCTCGATCTGCGGATGCACACCGCGGTTTACCTCCTATAAATACATATATTACGGGGAACGGTAACCGCACCGCGCACGAATGCCGCACAGCTTTCAACTTCCTTCCGGGTGGTTCTCTACATCCTCTTTTGCACACGGTTTCGTGTTTAAAGGAGGGTGTGGAGACGCCGACAGTTCCGCAAGGAACGATATGCCTCGAAGATGCTCTCGTCGAAGGCAGGGTTTCCGCAAGGGGATCCAAATCTCCACGCGTGTGAGTCGTGCCCATGTGAGTGGGGCTCAACATGACAAAGCACGTGTCCGTTAGTCCTTGGCGGGGCTACGGAGTCAGCACTGTTTTCCTGCGCCAAACAGGGAAGCCGTGGAACCGTGAACGCTTCGGCGGGAACGGGGGCAAAGTCCGTGGTCTAGCTCGTAAGTCGCAAGCTTGCGGGTAAAGACCCCTCTCACTACGGACACCGAGAGCGAGAATCTCTCTAATGAGGAGATGCTCAACGGTAAGGTGAGGGTAACCGATTGTCGTCGGGCCATGCCGCAACCCGGTGCCTTGCAAGCATCGGTTGAACAGCGGAAGTGGCGTTAACCGCGCCACATGGGTGAACTCCCGGCCAGGAGGAATCCCAAGAAGACGATCGGGGATAACGGGGGCCACACTCCCGAAATAAAACAAAGGGAATCCCTTCGGGGTGCACCGGAGATGTGTGGTCAAAGGTAGCACCTGGAGCACAGGTGGTCACAGCCCGGAAACGG
>JBBTXJ010000058.1:0-1458 GCA_038062335.1 Patescibacteria group bacterium
ATACAATTCATCTATACAGTATATAATACAAAAGTATATAATACAAATACAGATATTCATAGTGAAGTTATGCACCTTCCCCTAGCGTACACTCAATAACATGTGATCGCCCGCAACAAGTTGCCGTGAAAATTTAACCTTCTATTTACTTGCCCATGTTATACAATCGCTTAATTTCATCCGCGGAGAGAGCGCGGTTGTAAATGCGGACATCGTCGATGGCGCCGTCAAAATACCCACCGGGCGTATCACCGTTACTTCCGCCCGCGCCGATAAAAAAAGATGAGTTGCCGGTAGATGGAGTAGCCGCCACTATGGTAGTTTCTAGATTTCCATTCAGGTATGCTCCCAAGTTTGTTCCATCATATGAACACACAATGTGATACCATTTATTAGCAGTGAGCACCGTTGTTAACTTCGCGGGAATAAATGTAGCGCCTGGAACCGTGTTGATTTCGCAAGCTCGCTGATAGGCAGAATTTGTATGGCTCCAATCAAATCCGTAGGTGTTTGCGTCAACGGTATCTGAACTATGCTTTGACATCACTTTCTTGATAGAAGCGGTGTCGGAATCTGAACTGCCTTTTACCCAAAAAGAAGCTGTAAATTGAGCGTTACTTAAGGAGGAGTTCTTTCCGGCATTCACATAAGCACTCGTTCCGTTAACACTTAACCCCTGCCCTATTTTGCCGAGCGTTCGCACGGGTCCGCTTGTGAGCGTGCCGTTATTCCCCTGCCCGGAGCGGTCATACGCCGTCACCCCCGCGACATCGGGGCCGTCAAAGGTCCAGTGGCCGACGAGACCGTCAGTGAGGGTATCTTTGCGCGAGACATTGATTTTGGTCGTTGCTCCGATTTTATACAGCCGTTTGATTTCATCCGCGGAGAGCGCGCGGTTGTAGATACGGACATCGTCGATGGCGCCGTCCATATATTCATTATTAGAATCAATGCAATTCTGCGTTGCGTCGTTTTCACCGCCACCAATGCATATTTTGGATGTCTCAGCGGCGATCGTACCGCCGGCACCTGATGCTATGAGATTACCGTTAATATAAAGTCTCGTTGCAGAAGCATCTGCGGTACCGACAATATGAATCCATTGATTGAGATATGCATCTCCCGTGATGCCGGTGGCGCACTGCGACGCACAAAATGCCCACCTATTATTGGTTCCACCGAAGTTATCGTAAAGAAGCAACCAGAGATCGGCATTCCCCGTGCCACTCTGTCTTGAAACCACGCCTTGGTAGTCTGTAGGGTTTGATGTCCGATATACCCATGCGGATACAGTAATATTAGAGACATCAAGAGAGTTAGCATCGTCTATACGAACAGCTGTTTGTTTAGCCTCCGCAAACTGCAGTCCCTGCCCTATTTTGCCCACCGTTCTCACGGGACTGTTCGTGAGCGTCCCATTATTCCCCTGTCCCGAGCGGTCATACGCCGTCACCACCG
>JBBTXJ010000059.1:0-10788 GCA_038062335.1 Patescibacteria group bacterium
ACGCGTTTTCCCGCCATACGCCAGCTTACCCCACTTGGGTTTCGGACCGCTCTTCAGTCCATTTGGCTGATGCCCTTCACCGCCACCGTGCGGGTGGTCAACCGGGTTCATGGCCTTGCCTGAAACCGCCGGTCGCCATCCTTGCAACCGCCTGCGACCTGCTTTACCCAACCGTACGAGCCGATAATCGGGATTTCCGACCTCTCCCACACTCGCGGCACAGCGTTTTAATATCAAACGGCGTTCGCCCGATGGTAACTTGAGCTGTACATGGTCGCCTTCCATACTCATAACCCGCGCGGCATTGCCGGCGCCACGCACTAATTTGCCGCCCACTCCGGGCTGGAACTCAATGTTATGCACCATGGTGCCCACCGGAATCTGCTCAAGAGGCATGCGATTTCCCACGACGATAGGAATCAACCCCCGCGATGATAGCACGCTATCGCCAACTTTTAAAGAGCTTGGGGCAAGCAGGTAGCGCTTGTCGCCATCCGTGTACTGAATCAGCGCGATACGCGGTCCGCGGTTCGGGTCATACTCAATCGCCGTTACCGTGGCCGGTATATCGTATTTATTCTGCTTAAAATCAATCACGCGGTACAGCCGTTTCGCGCCGCCGCCGCGATGACGCACAGTCAATTTTCCGGTTTGCGCGCTACGCCCCGCCTGTTGTTTCAAGTATATTGTTAATTTTTTTTCTGGCTTTTTTTTCGTAACATCCGAAAAATCCTGCACCGAAGCGCCGCGTCGTCCTGGAGTCGTTGGTTTATAGTGTTTAATAGGCATACCCTATACTCCTTCGTGCACATTAATGGTCTTCCCTTTTGGCAAGGTCACGAGCGCGCGTTTCCAATCGGATCGTTTCCCCTGCAAGCGCCCAAAACGCACCTGTTTACCAGCGCGATGCATCACGTTCACCTTCACCGGTTTCGTACCATAACGGGCGAAAACCGCGCGCGCAATGTCTATTTTGGTTGCGCGCAAAGCCACCGCAAATTGATACGTCCCGTGCGCTTCAAGATGCGTTCCTTTTTCGGTCACCAGCGGACGCAGTAAAATACCCAGCATCAATTTTTTACTATCCTCGACGCGGCGCGGTTGTGTACTGGTCTCGGCCGCCTTCACAGATTTCTCACTTTCAGGCGTATGCAAAACTGCCGGCGTTCCCGACACGGGCTTTCGCGCATCCTCTTCTTTTTTCTTTTTTATAAAATTAAACAATCGCATAGGATTACGCGTACACCGATTCAATCGCGGCAATCGCCGATTTCGGTGCGATGAGATATTCGTGACGCAACAGCTCAACCACATTTAGACTGCGCGCCGCTATCGTGACGGTGCGCGGTACATTGGCAAACGCGCGGATAATCGGCTCGTCTTTGGTGTCCAGCACCACGAGCGCTTTGCGTCCCGCGCCCGGCAAAGCACGCCGCACCACTGCCATCGTTTTGGTCTTGCCATCCTGCGGCAGGAGGTCAATCACAATCAGCTTCTTGTTCACCACCTTATCAGACAACACCATGCGAAGCACAGCTTGACGCGTTTTCTTATTAATCTTGACGGAAAAATTACGCGCGCTACGCGGACCGAACACAACGCCGCCGCCACGCCACTGGGGAGACCGGATGGAACCCTGACGAGCGCGTCCGGTGCCCTTCTGTTTCCACGGTTTCTTGCCGCCACCGCGCACATCGCCGCGCATTTTAGTATGGGCGATGGCAGTACGGCTATTTGCTTGTTGCGCAAGCGTCACTTCTGTCACCAACGCCTCTTTCACCCGCACGCCAAAGACGGCCTTGGAGAGTTCAAGGGTTCCCGCCTCTTTGCCCGCTTGGTTGTAGACCGGTACTTGTGGCATATTATGCGGCTACTTGTTCGGCTTCCACGTGCTCGATGTGTTCGGCTTCCGCCGGCGTCACCGTTTCTACCGGTTTCACCGTAAGGTCGCCTTCGCCTTTAATAATCACAAACGAACCTGTCGGACCCGAATGGCACCTTTAATCAACAGTTCATTTGTTGCAGGGTCAACCGCGACAATTTCCAAATTCGTCACGGTCACTTGTTCACTGCCCATGTGACCCGCCATGCGTTTACCCTTAAATACGCGCTGGGGACCAGTGGCACCGATGGAACCCGGCATACGCAAGTTGTCTTTATGACCATGGGATGCGGGACCGCCGGCAAAATGGTGGCGCTTCACTACACCCTGAAAACCCTTTCCTTTTGACACGCCCGTCACTCTCACGCGATCGCCCGGTTTAAACATGTCTACCGTCAACACCGCGCCGCGCGTGATGGTCTCTGATGCCGCGTCAATACGAAAACGGCGGAGAAATCGGAGTGCTGACAGTCCCTTCAGGTGTCCCGTAGCTGGTTTGGAGAGATGTTTTTTCTCGCCGTACCCAACCTCAACCGCCGTGCCGTGCGGTTCCTTCACCACCTGCGTAACCGTGCACGGTCCCGCCTGCACACGCGTAACGGGAATAACACGGCCGCTGTCCGCGAATATCTGGGTCATGTCACGTTTTGTTCCTAACAAAAACTTCATACTATCTGGAATAAAATACCAGAAACCTGTGTTCGAATGATCTTAATCCCCGATGGGGATGGTTTTCATTCGGGAGACAGATTTCTAGTATCTTTGACTGCCCTCATGGTCATGCTGAATTCATTTCAGCATCTCGAATTTGGAGATCCCGAAACAAGTTCGGGATGACGCGCGACGCGTCACATCTTTATCTCCACATCAACGCCGCTCGGCAAATTCAGACTCATCATGGCTTCAACGATCTTCGGGGTGGGATTCATGATATCCACCAAACGCTTGTGAACACGCATCTCAAATTGTTCGCGCGCATTCTTGTGAACAAACGTTGAGCGGTTAACGGTGTACTTCTTTTTTCCCGTCGGCAGAGGCACCGGCCCGACAATAGTCGCGTCGTTGCGTTGTGCCGTCTCCACAATCGTCTTCGTCGCCTGATCGATAATTTTATTATCGTACGCGCGAATTTTAATACGAATGCGCGTTTCAGCGACTTCCTTGACCTCTGTTTCTTTCTTGATCTTGGTTTTCTTTGTAGTAGCTACCATGTATTTTTAAAGAAACACCGCTGCCCCGCATGGAGCGGGGCAGAACGTGTTACTTCAAAATTTTTGTCACAACACCCGCGCCTACGGTACGGCCGCCTTCACGAATAGCAAACCGTTGCTTCTCTTCCAACGCAACCGGATAAATCAATTTCACCACTACGCTCAAGGTATCGCCGGGCATCACCATTTCCGTGCCCGCGGCCAGAGTAATCTCACCGGTCACATCCGTGGTGCGGATGTAGAACTGTGGTTTGTAGCCGTTGAAGAATGGCTTGTGGCGCCCACCTTCTTCTTTGGTCAAGATGTACATTTCACCCTCAAATTCCGTGTGTGGCGTTATGGTGCCCGGTTTCGCAAGCACCTGACCACGCTGTACTTCTTCCTTGCGAGTACCGCGAAGCAAGACGCCAGCATTGTCACCGGCGCGGCCTTCCTGAAGCTGTTTATTGAACATTTCAATACCGGTTGCCACCGTGCGCTTCGATTCACCGAGGCCTACAATTTCCACTTCATCATTGATCTTCACAATGCCGCGCTCAATACGACCGGTTACCACCGTGCCGCGGCCTTCAATAGAGAAGACATCTTCAACCGCCATGAGATAGGGTTTTTCCACTTCACGAATCGGCTCCGGAATGTATTCGTCGATCGCCTTCAAGAGTGCAACCACCGGCTGACCGCCTTCGCCTGCGGGATCTTCCAACGCCTTGAGCGCTGAACCGCGAATAATCGGTGTGATATCGCCGGGAAAATCGTATTTCTTCAAAAGATCGCGCACCTCTTCTTCAACCAAATCAATCAATTCAGGGTCAGTCACTTGGTCAACTTTGTTCAAAAATACCACGATGTAGGGCACTCCCACCTGACGCGCAAGCAAAATGTGTTCGCGGGTCTGTGGCATCGGGCCATCCGCGGCAGACACCACCAAAATAGCGCCATCCATCTGCGCGGCGCCCGTGATCATGTTCTTCACATAGTCAGCGTGCCCCGGACAGTCAACGTGCGCGTAATGGCGATTTCCGCTCTCATATTCCACGTGCGCGGTTGCAATCGTAATACCGCGGGCCTTCTCTTCCGGCGCATTGTCAATTTCATCAACTTTCTTGTCTTGCGCGGCCCAACCCTGCGCGCGCGCCACAGCCAAAATAGCCGCGGTCAAGGTGGTTTTTCCGTGGTCTACGTGACCGATGGTGCCCACGTTCATGTGGGGCTTTGAGCGGACAAATTCTGCCATAGTGCTGAAGTGCTAAATTGCTAAATACTCATTTTTGAAAGCGTCGCCAGTATAACACCTTCGCCTTAAACACGCAAGTCCTCTAGCTAACCGGCTCGATGTAGAACTTTTCTTCCTCTCCGGAAGCCGGAGGAGTGGCCTGCCCTTCAGCGCCGGGCAGGGGCGTGAGCGTCAGCTCATTTACTTCTTCTTGTGCCGCTTTCCAAGTCGCGATGTCGTGCTCTATGCTATCAATCATGTTTTGGTCTGTCAAGCGACTCGCCTCTGGCGAGTCGTCCTGGAGCGCCGCGCGATAGGATCCAGCTTCCTCCGATGGTGAGGTCCAAATGTCATCCAGTTCATTCAACGCGGGCGGCGTGCCGTCTTCATCTAAATCGTCCAATTCATCATCAAACTCACAACCGGCCTCATGGCGCAGTTGTTCATAGACGCCAAGCGGCAACACGACAAATGCGTGTTCGGTTTCGGAATCAAAAATCACGAGCCGTTCGTTTTCGCGTGCAAGTTTTAGAATGCGCTGTATCATAGATAGTTATTTCTTTCTCCCCTCCACAATTGTCTGTGCCACATTCGTCGGCACATCAGCATAATGTTTAAACTCCATATTATAGGTTCCGCGGCCCTGTGTCATGGAACGCAATTGCGTGGAGTACCCAAACATCATGGCCAACGGCACGAGCGCGCGAATCACTTTAATGTCCGACCCGCGATCCGTCATTTCCTGAATCTGACCGCGACGAGAATTCAAGTCGCCCACGACATCACCCATATATTCTTGCGGCATGAGCACCTCCACTTTCATAATCGGCTCAAGCAAGACAATGCCGCCTCTCCGTGCCGCCTCCTGAAACGCCATTGACGCGGCAATCTTAAAGGCGATCTCGCTTGAGTCAACGTCGTGATATGACCCATCATACACGGTTACTCGTACGTCCACAACAGGATACCCCGCGAGCACCCCGCGTGTTGTCGCCTCCTTCGCGCCTTTCCCAATCGCCGGAATATATTCACGCGGGATAGTGGCGCCCTTAATTTCGTCCACAAATTCAAAGCCGCCGCCGGGTTCCAGAGGTTCAAGACGCAACCAGCAATGCCCATACTGCCCACGGCCGCCGGTTTGTTTGATATATTTCCCTTCTCCTTCCGCCATTTTTTTAATGGTTTCGCGATACGCAACCTGCGGCGCGCCCACATTCGCTTCCACATTAAACTCGCGTTTCATGCGTTCAACCAATACTTCAAGATGGAGTTCGCCCATTCCTGAAATAATCGTTTGTACGGTTTCTTCATCCGTGCGTACGCGGAACGTGGGGTCTTCTTCAGCCAACCGCTGTAACGCAAATCCCAATTTCTCTTGGTCTGCTTTTGTTTTCGGTTCAATCGCCACAGAAATAACCGGTTCAGGGAACACAATCGGCTCCAAAAGAATCAGCTGGGCCTCATCGCACAATGTGTGGCCGGTAAACGTATCTTTCAGTCCCACCGCCGCCACAATTTCACCGGCGAACACTTCTTTCACGTCTTCACGCATGTTTGCGTGCATGCGTAACAAGCGCCCAATGCGCTCTCTTTTGCCCGTAGTGGTGTTCAATACATACGAACCCGCCTCAAGGTGTCCCGAATATACTCGAAAATAACACAACTTTCCCACAAACGAATCACTCACAATTTTGAACGCGAGCGCGGCAAAAGGTTCTTCATCGCTCGCGTGGCGAAACACTTCTTTTTCCAAATCCTTGGGGTCATGCCCCTTCACCGGAGGTATATCCAACGGCGACGGCAAATAATCGCAGACCGCGTCAAGCATCAGCTGGACCCCTTTATTTTTGAGTGCGCTACCGCAGAGAATCGGCACGATAGCACCCGCGATAACACCTTTGCGAAGGGCTGGTATCAATTCTTCAAGACCAATCTCTTTGCCTTCCAAAAAGCGCGTCATGAGCTGTTCGTCCTGCTCCACAATCACTTCAATCAATCGGCCGCGATATTTTTCGGCCTCGTCCTGCATATCTGCGGGCACGTCGGTTTCCTCAACCTCTTTTCCCGTTTCTTCAGTAAAAATGTATGCTTTTTGCCTCAGCAAATCTACCACGCCCTTGAAACCGCCCTCCACGCCGATCGGCAATTGGAGCGGATACGCTTGTTTCGTCAATCGCTCGTGAATGGAGGCGACATCTTTATAAAAATCCGCGCCGGTGCGATCCAGTTTGTTGATAAAACAAATGCGCGGCACGTTGTATTCGTCCGCATAGCGCCAGTTGGTTTCCGATTGCGGTTCCACGCCCGCCACGCCGTCAAACACCACGACCGCGCCATCAAGAACGCGCAGTGAGCGTTTCACTTCAACCGTAAAATCAATGTGCCCGGGAGTATCAATAATGTTGATGCGACAATCGCGCCAAAAACAGGTGGTCGCGGCGCTGGTGATGGTGATGCCGCGCTCGCGCTCTTGTTCCATCCAGTCCATGGTTGCTTCACCTTCATGCACCTCGCCGATTTTGTGCTTTTTACCGGTATAAAACAAAATACGCTCGGTCACGGTTGTCTTCCCCGCGTCTATGTGAGCGATAATCCCGATGTTTCTGGTTTTCTCGAGAGAGTAATCACGCGGCATACGTTACCGAGCAACCCTCGCAAAATGAGCAAACGCGCGGTTCGCCTCTGCCATACGATGCACATCCTGTTTCTTTTTCACGGCGTCGCCGAGACCCTGCGCCGCGTCCATGAGTTCTCCCGCCAATTTTTCCGCCATGCCGTGGCCTTTGCGCCCTCGCGATGCCGCGCGCAACCATCGGAATGTCAGCGCGCGCTGGCGTTCGCCGCGCACCGGCATCGGAATCTGATAATTCGCGCCACCCACGCGACGCGAGCGCACTTCCATCTGCGGCGTAGTGTTCAACACGGCCTGGTCAAAAATTTCAAGCGGCTTCTTATCCGCTTTTTCAATACGTTCAAACGCACCATACACGCATTTCTCCGCAAGACTTTTCTTCCCGTCCATCATGATGTAGTTGATAAACTTGGCAATATCAACACGGCCGTATTTGGAATCGGGAGCTGGTTCGCGTCGATTTACTTGCTTGTGTCTCATAGATTATTTGGGACGCTTCGCGCCGTACAATGACCGACTGCGTTTGCGGTTCGCCACGCCCTGCGCGTCATAGACGCCGCGCACAATGTGATAGCGCACACCCGGCAAGTCCTTCACGCGGCCGCCGCGAATCATGACGATTGAGTGTTCCTGCAAATTGTGTCCCTCGCCTGGAATGTACGCGATTACTTCAGCGCCATTGGAAAGACGCACCTTGGCCACTTTTCGAAGCGCCGAGTTCGGCTTTTTTGGAGTAGACGTATATACCTTAAGACACACCCCGCGTTTGAAAGGGCTCCCCTGCGACACCGTGGTGCGCTTGCGCTGCAACGCGTTCCACACATACTGAAGCGCGGGCGCTTTGCTTTTTTCCGGTTTTGATTTCCGACCCTTGCGGATCAGTTGATTTATAGTCGGCATACAAGATGGCTATACTCTACACAAGTGTCTTTTCCCTGTCAAATACGAATCGTATATAATACAAGACGGTACGGTGGCTTACCTTGCGCCAGAGATACTCCATTTTCAAAATTTTGACTTATCCACAATTGCCATGTTATCGTACATTCATTCTATATAGCATACAAATTTACGCACAAAACCACTAAATTTTCCACATATCCACTAGTTCAGCAAAATGCGCCGCGCATTTTGCTGAACATCTGATATGCTTGATTTTGTTGCTAGAATGCCTGACAGCTCAAGTAACTTCGTGGCCAACGGTATAGATTTCTTATTGGGGACTAGCCAAAAATATAGTAAAGTTCTGTTCAGAGAAGTGATTCGTGCCACACGATCAGGAGGCATCCTGTTTGGTGCTTCATCAGAAATATTGCGATTATGTGAATAGTTAAAAGACAAGTCCCATGAATTTGGTTATATAGATGGTACTGTAATGGAAAAGATCAGAATAAGGTGTCTTGGCTTTTTGGCATTCACCACTTAAGCAATTGTTGGTACAATATCATCAGCTTCAACACACCTATGCCAGATACACAAAACCAAAATTATCACATTGCCTTGTTTAAAGGCAAAGAAATAAGAAAGGTCATCTACAAAAAAGAATGGTGGTTTTCTGTTTTGGACATCATTGGTGTTTTGACCGATAGCCCCCAGCCTAAAACCTACTGGGCCAAGATGAAGGAACGTGACACGGCCTTGTTCCAACCGTTCCCGTTTTGGGAACAGTTGAAAATGCCTGCCGAAGACGGTAAAAAGCGCGAAACTGATTGCGCCAATACCGAAGGTATTTTGCGTATTATCCAATCAATTCCATCACCAAAAGCAGAACCACTAAAACGCTGGTTAGCTAAAGTTGGTTATGAAAGAATACAGGAAGTAGAAAATCCAGAACTCGCAACAAAACGAACGAAGTTGCTTTACAAACTTAAAGGTTATCCAGAAGACTGGATTGAAAAACGGATGCGTGGAATCGCCATCCGCGAGGAACTAACTGATGAATGGCAAAAACGCGGAGCGGAAAACGAGCGAGATTATGAAATCCTAACTGCTGAAATATCCAAGGCTACATTTGGCATTACACCAAGTGAGTACAAAAAGGTAAAAGGACTTAAACATCATAATCTACGCGACCACATGGACGATTTTGAATTGATTTTAACCATGCTTGGCGAAAGAACGACGACAGAAATACATCGCACTAAAGACAGTAAAGGTCTGCCGCGGCTTAAGGATGACGCGAGGGCTGGTGGGCAAATTGCAGGTACGGCCAGAAAACAAATTGAAAGAAAGATTGGCCGGTCAGTAGTGTCAAAAAACACTTTTTTGGAAACAAAATCTGTAAAGAGATTGAAAAAATTAGAATGAGGTGTTTTGGCTTTTGGGCATTCATCCCAAACATTGCGAGGCCATCAATGTGGATGAAAAACTTGCCAATTCCTAGCGACGAGATGGCTCTAGCCACTAATACACCCCTGGCACGCCGCCGATAAACAACTGATACATCCAAAAGATAATCGGCGTGATAAGTTTATAGAAAAAAAAGATGAATAGAAGGAGCAGGATGAAACCTTGTTTTTCAAGCGCCACGCGGAATTTCCAAAAACGATCCGGAAGTGAAGCAAACAACACTTTTGATCCGTCAAGCGGCGGGATCGGCACTAAGTTAAACACTGCAAGCACAATGTTTGCGTACACAATCATGGAAAGAAGAATAGTCAAATCTGATGTCGGCAGCAGGCGCACGAGGATCGCGAACGCAGACGCTAGTAGCATATTCGCCATCGGCCCGGCCGCGCCCACCAGCGCAGGCCCCCATTTTCCGCCTCGTAAATTATACGGATTGTATGGCACCGGCTTTGCGTACGCGAACAAAAACGTTCCGCCCGATGTCCACATAAGAAGAATCGGCAGGACAATGGTGCCGAAAAAATCTATGTGCGCGAGCGGGTTCAGCGTGAGCCGACCTTCGTGTTTTGCCGTGGGGTCGCCCAGCCGATACGCCATCCATCCGTGCGCGTACTCGTGAATGATGGATGACGGCACGATGATGAGAAAAAAGAAGGCCAGTCCGATGTAATCCATAGTAGAATGAGTATAGCAGTTTGACAGATATCTGTCGAGGTGGTACCATAACGAACACTCCTATGATTCCAACAGTTTGTACAATCTGCAGCCGCGGACCCGTGCGCGCGAAATCCGTGAGCCACTCCAAGCGCCGCGTGTTGCGCCGCCAGCGTATCAATATCCAAATGCGCACCTTGAACGGTACGCGCGTCGGCGCATGCACGCGTTGTGTGCGGACGATGGCGAAGGTGTAACTTCTCCTTCGAATAAAGCTACGGAGGGATAGATGAAATCGGCCTGTCGGCCGGTTTTGTTTATTTGGGGTAATAAAAAACGCCTCGTCCTCACACCCCGGAAAGGGAGCAAATTGGCTAAAATAAAAATAATTTGACTTGCGTACAATTAAAGCTTACTATAAACATATATGACCCTCGCTCAAATGGTAAAAAAACCTACGCTACACAAAATAGGTAAAACTCCTATGGTTTTGGTGCCGCTCGCTCTTTGGCACGAGTTAGAAGAACTGATAGAAGATAAAGAAATGGAACAATCAGAAACTCTCCAAAAAAGAGTACTGCTTTCTCGCCGCTCAAAAAAACTATACTCTCTGCAAGAAGTAAAAGAAAAACTCGGGCTTTAGTTTTATGCAGTGTTCTTTCACGCCAGCTCACCAATCCTATATCTGGCCAATTTCGATTCCGCGTTGGTGACTATCGTCTCCTTTTTAATATTACTGAAAATAAAATCATTATTCACGCGGTTGGCCATCGAAAAAATATCTATAAAAAATAAGGTAATTAGTTGGATTCGTAACCTAGCACATGTTAAAATACTGCTAGGATAT
>JBBTXJ010000060.1:0-1165 GCA_038062335.1 Patescibacteria group bacterium
GAGATATATTACGTAATTACATTTCCGCATCAGATCATAAAATTCTGGTGTGTAGATACGTATATGACCAATATAATGGATGTTTGGCGTTTCAAAAAGATATTTCCCAAACGCGGCCTTAAAATCATCTTCCAGTTTGGTACACAGATACAATTCTTTGTCCGGCATACCGGCAAATGCTTCAAGAATGACATCAAGCCGTTTGTGCGCATTGCCGGAACCAGCAATAAAAAGAAACCCGTTCTGCGCGGCCGCAAAATCTTTCGTCCCCAAATCCATGCATTTTTCGCCACCGTAACCCGCGTTATCAATACGAAAAATATTTTCAGTGCGCGGATAGGTTTTCATACCACGGTCATTGCTCATGACTATCACACCGTCCGCATGCGCGAGCGCGTAATCATCGCTGGTGTGAATAGCGCGCTCCGCATGAAGCGTAACGCCGTGGCGCGCTCGCACTTCTGCAATCCGTTTTTCCTCTTCCGCGTTCTGAAATTTCCAATACGCGTACATGGGATAAAAAATTTTCACGGTGTCAGGTGAGACATGCTGAACAATGTGCGCGTAATTATTTCCCGTATGCCCAATAAAAAGATCGTAGTGATGTCGAGGAATAACTGTGGTATCGGCATAATCAATAATATCCGTACGATAGCCCATTTCAGAAAGCGCGCGCACGACATCATGGACATCGCCAATGGCACTCCAGGTGACTCGTGATTGCGTCCAAATCCCGAACACGCGATACGCAAGAAGCGCGCGCTTTTTGTGCGGCACGCCGTCGTAATAAAAAAAATCGTAAAACGGTTTGCGCGTCCCGCCAAGGCGCAGGAGTTTGCGCAGATAAATTTTAAAAACGCTCTTGAGATTCATCATACGGGTAGCCCGTCTCTCGCCCCCTTATTTTCCCATCTCTTTACGCGCCCACTCAATATATTGTTCGATGCCCGCGCGAATATCCGTATGCGCGCGCCAGCCAAAATCGCGGAGCGCCTTTTCCGATGATGCGGAAAAACCTTTAAAGTCACCCGGACGCGCTTCCACATACTGAATCTCCGTACCTGAAATAAAGGACTGCACAATTTCTGCCACTTCTTTAATTGAGACCGGTCGGATGCCATCCAAATTATATGTCTGGTTTGCAGCTGTTGGATGAAGCGCCGCC
>JBBTXJ010000061.1:0-2902 GCA_038062335.1 Patescibacteria group bacterium
TTATATCAGAAAAAACCAAACCGCGCTTGGAGAAGATATTGAGAGAAAGTATCCGAGAAAATTAAAATTCTACTCATAAAACCCTATGGCCTTAATACTGGCAACACAGGTCTCTGTCAAACCTACATCTCCAAATACGTATTGTCGCCGATCACCATTTTGTGACCGATCGGAAGCGATTGGTTCGCGGGCACGAGTTGTGCGTGCGCGCCGATGATGCTGTCCACCACGCGCGTGCCGCAACTGATGGACGCGCCTTCAAAAATAATAGAGTGTTCAATTTCAGTATTCGCCACCACCGCGTTATCGCCTATGGCGGTGTACGGCCCGATGTACGCATTTGAAATATGGCAATTTTTGCCGATTACCACCGGCCCGCGAATCAGAACATTTCCTTCAATCCGCGTCCCCAGCCCGAGTGCAACTTTTCCTTGCAATCGCGCGGTTTCCGGCACGCGGGTCTCAATGCGAAACGCGGCGGCCGGCATGTCGTTCAAAATCAATAAATTTCCCTCCAGCAAATCTTCTGGCTTCCCCGTGTCTTTCCACCAGCCGCTGATTTCCTCATACCCCACGTTCAAACCGTGGTCCAAATAATATTGGTGCACGTCCGTGATTTCCATTTCACCGCGCGCGCTCGGTTTGATGACATCAACGGCATCCAGTGCGTGCTGGTCATAAAGATAAATGCCGGTTATCGCGAAGGGGCTCATGGGCACGAGCGGTTTTTCCACCACGCGGATGATGCGCCCATGCACGTCCATTTCCGGCACGCCGAATCGTTCCGGGTCTTTCACGCGCGAGAGCGCGAGCATGCAATTTAATTGTTCATTTTTGAAACGTTCCACGAACCGGCAAATGCTCCCCAATATAATGTTGTCGCCGAGATACATGAGAAACGGGCCGTCCAGAAAACCGATATCTTTCGCGTTTTTGATGATGTGCGCGAGGCCGAGCGCGCCGCCTGTTTGTTTAATGTAGGTGATACGGAGTCCCCACTGCGCGCCATCGCCCAGCACGCGCTGGATTTCTTTTTCGTCCTCGTTGATATTGATGCCCACCTCCGTGATGCCGGTCTCCGCGATTTTTTCAAGCGCGTGAAAAAGCATGGGCTTGTTGGCAAGCGGGATGAGGTGTTTGTTGATGGTGTGGGTGACGGGCCGGAGCCGCGTCGCGCGGCCGCCGGCGGTGAGCAGGGCTTTCATAGTTGGTGTACCTTACCAAAACACTATCTTTTTGACAACCCACAGGTACGCCGCGAGCACGGGATTCGCGAAATACCGCAGGACGGGCGGATTCACTTCGGCTTCCTGAAAAAGAATGCGGCCGGTGGTAAATGCGAGCAACGCGCGGTCGCCCACCGTGCGTTCGCGCTGTATAACGCGCCGTTTCCGCCACCATAAACGGACATTTTTTGGCTGCACCCAGTATGCGTATGATTTCAACCGCTCGCGCCACCACCCATTCATCATGGCAATGGGCGCGGTGCCAATTTCAACGCCGATAAACGCCGGCAAAATCAATAACCATGTCGCCCATCGGTAATACAAAAGCAAAATCGCAAACCGATTGCGCTCCATCCAAAAATATTTGCTGACGGACCGTTTGAATTCGTATTTGTGATACATCGCGGAATCGCGGGCGAGCACTACGCGATAGCCGCGACTGCGGGCGCGCAACGCAAAATCCGTGTCTTCATGATACAAAAAGAAATCCCCATCCCACGCGCCGTGTTCGCGCATGAACGACGAACGCACCATCATGGCCGCGCCGCTCGCGTACGGAATGTCTTCCACGGCGCGCAAAACCACTTCGTCCACACGTTTTTTGTACTGCATGCAATAACCAAATCCCAAAAAGTGCAACGCGTTTCCGGTTGAATTGATGCAATCAGTTTCAGGATGCAAACGAATCAATGATTGCGCAATCGCGATTTTCGAATCCTGCGCCATCGCGGCGACAAGCGGTTCTAAACATCCGGGATCCATAAAGGCATCGTTGTTGTGAAAGTATACGTAATCGTATCCATGCGCGAACGCCCATTCCACGCCCTTATTATTGCCGCCCGCAAATCCGAGATTAGTTTCATTCGCGATGAGAATCGTCTCGGGAAGTGTGACGCCGGATTTCGGCATGACGTGCTCCGTAATGTACGGCGCCGATGAGCCGCGCTCCGGATGCGGATTGTCCACAATCACAAACGCAACCTTCTCTTTTGGATAGGTCAGCCGTTCCAGCGCGCTCACCACATCGTCAATGTAGGGTTCGCAGTGGAAGGAGAGGTAGACGATGGCTACTTTTGGTGTCGCCATTTCCAAAAATATTTAAGCCAGCTCTTAATATGAATGCGTGTCAATGGATTAAACAGCACCGCTTTCAAACCCGGAATGGCCGCGGAGGCGCGCCGATGGCCGTGCGTCAGCCGAATGTCATGCGCATAATACACGGGCCAGCCGGATTCCCAAAATCGGCGGCACCAATCGCAATCCTCAAAATACATAAAAAAACGGTCATCGAACCCGCCCACCGCGTCCATCGCGGACTTCCGGACAAACATCGCCGAACCCATTATCCAATCCACCGGCTGGGTGCGGTCATGCGCGAAATCTTTCATTAAAAACTCATCCACATGCCGCGCCGCCCAGCGATACCGCGCGTGCAAACCCAGCCGCCGCGCCGGCTGCGCGAAAAAACGCGGGAATCGGTAGCACGAATACTGCAACGTCTCATCGCGATTTAATAATTTTGGCCCGATGACCCCAACCTTTGGGTGCGCCTCCATCCACTGATACATACGTTCAAGCGCACGCCCGTCTGCCGGAAATTCCACATCCGGATTCACCAAAAAATAATATTTCGCGTCCACCGCTTTCATCGCCGCGTTTTGCCCGCGCCCAAATCC
>JBBTXJ010000062.1:0-5484 GCA_038062335.1 Patescibacteria group bacterium
GGTGGCATTCACAAAGTTCAGCGAGTCGCGCTGGATAAGTTCATCCAGCGGATCCGGTTCATCCGGCCAGCGTTTTGGCCTCTTTTTATCAGGCGATCTTACTCGTGGGGGAGCGATGATCATTTGGAGCCAGCCGATTCCATGGCAGAGCTCCGCAAATGTCATCATGAGTGACTGCTCACCTATCCACATCGGATGGTACAGGCGCCCCGTGAGTTTTTCCCCGTTTATGGTCGAAATGTCAAGCGCCTTGTTGCAAATCGCGAGCAAGAGACGTTCTGGTGAGAGACGTCTCTGGGGCGATTCTTCCATCCGGCCGCCCATGATCTCATGAGCACGTCCCAGCATGTTCGGCCAGTCTACCAGCAGAAGCATCCCAGGTTTCGGTTCTGCGTCCATTTTTTTTCCTCGGTTCTTCGATTTTATGTTAAAGAGACGCTCTGGTGAGCGCCTCTTCATACTACGGGATATACGGCGATTTGTCAAGAGCCGGATTTGAGCGACTCTTTTAGCACTTTCCCCGCCTTGAATTTTGCGACCCGAACCGGCGGAATGGTGATTTTTTCCGAGATATTGCGCGGGTTCACGCCAATGCGTCCGGCGCGGGTGCGGGCGCTCCATTCGCCGAAGCCGGAGATGGTGACTTCCTCGCCCTTTTTAAGGGTATCAATAACAATATCCACGAGGGTCGCAATCACGGCATCTCCTTGAGATTTTGAGATACCTACGCGCTGTGAGATGAGGTGGGCAAGGGTGGCTTTGTTCATAGGGCATTATAGATACTTCTAGTATACACCATTTATTTCGCGTACTCAATAACCCGCGTTTCGCGAATCACCGCCACGCGAATTTCACCCGGATACGACATTTCTTGTTCAATCTTGCGGGCGATATCTTTGGCAAGCGTGTACGCCGCGTAATCATCAATGTCCGACGGACTCACAAACACGCGCACTTCGCGGCCGGCTTGAATGGCATATGCTTTTTCAACGCCCTTGAAACCGGTGGCGATATTTTCAAGGTCTTGGAGACGCGTAACGTATTCCTCGTGAGAGTCGCGGCGCGCGCCCGGACGGCCGCCGGAGATGGCGTCTGCCGCTTTCACAATGGCGCCGAGGAGCGTCTTCGGCTTGTCCTCGTGATGCGCGATGCAACAGTAGGCGATCTCCTCTGGCAAACCAAATTTCAAGAGAATGCGGTAGCCGATCTCCGGATGGCCGCCCTCGGTTTCGTGGTCAATGGCTTTGCCGATGTCGTGCAAAAATCCCGCCTTTTTTGCGAGAGCGCGGTCAACGCCGAGCTCTTCCGCCAAGAGGGCGGAGAGATACGCCACTTCTTTGGCGTGGAGCAGATTATTTTGGCCGTAGCTGTAGCGATACTTGAGACGGCCGACAATCATAACCAGTTTGGGGTCAAGTCCGGTGATGCCGAGTTCGTACAACGCCTCTTCCGCTGATTTTTTCATATCAAGCGCGAGTTCTTTTTTGGCATCCTCCACAAATGCCTCAATGCGCGCCGGCTGAATGCGGCCGTCCAGAATCAATTTTTCAAGCGCGATCCGCGCCACCTGGCGGCGAATCGGGCTGAAACTTGAAACCGTGATGATTTCCGGCGTGTCATCTACAATAAGGTCACATCCGGTGATGCGTTCAAGGGTTTTGATGTTGCGCCCCTCTTTACCAATGATGCGCCCTTTCATTTCATCATTCGGGAGCTGTACCACGGACGTGGTGACGTCAGAGGCGTGCGATGACGCGATGCGATGAATGGTGTCGCTCAAGACGCGTTTCGCTTTTTGTTCAAAAATGTCGCTGGATTCGCGCTCCAGTTTGAGCACACGCGCGGCGAGATCCTCCTTTGATTCCGTTTCAACGCGTGTGATGAGTAGCGCCGCGGCGTCTTCGCGCGAAAGTTTCGCCACGCGCTCCAGTTCTTTTACTTGTTCGGCTTTGAGCAGGTCAAGTTTGCCGTGCTCCTGCTCCAGCTGTTTTGTTTTTTGGTCAAGCCCCTGTTGTTTTTCTTGAAGCTCAATCAGTTTCTGGTCAAAAAGTGTTTCGCGGCGTTCCAAACGATCTTGAATGCCTCGCAACTCTGTGCGGCGTGTCGCTTCTTCTTTTTTTGACTGCTCCAGCATTTCAATCGACTTTTCTTTAGCGTGCATGAGAAGCTCTTGCTGTTTGTTTTTTGCCTCGGTGAGAATCGCGTCGGCTTTTGCCTCAAGCGAATTCGCCTGAGCGCGCGCTACGTATTTACGAATGGCATAGCCCCCGGCGATGCCAATGCCAACCAAAACAAGGCTCACGAGAATAGCAAAGATTTGATCCATAGGTCTCAATGGCCGACGGTAAGAGGAAGCGCACTAGCGCGCCATGTGATAGGGAAGAATCGCAACCTCACTGGCAGAGCCAGTGGTGTGAGAAGTCAAAATCGTAACCTGCGTTCTGCAGGTAGGAGTGTTCATGAAGGTCGTTGCTGATACATCCGATCACGCGGTGTCCCCTCTGCGTCGGCTAGAATAATTTAAGTTAAGCGTACACCCATGATATCACCGCCCGCGGCAGATGTCAAGATAGTAGGTAGTGCGCTGGGGTCTCCTATTTTAGGGCGGGCAGGAATCCACCTGCTTGAAGCTTCCAGAGGTGTGCGTAGAGACCGTCTCTCTGGAGAAGTTCGTCATGCGTCCCTTGGTCGAGGATATGCCCATCTTTGAGTACCACCGTTCGGTCCATCTGCCGAATGGTGGAAAGCCGATGCGCAATGACGATGACGGTTTTTCCCCGCATAAGCGTTTTAAGCGCGTCTTGAATAAGCGCTTCGGTATGAGAATCCAAACTTGAGGTTGCTTCGTCCAATATCAGGATGGGTGCATTTTTTAAAATCGCGCGCGCAATCGCAACACGCTGACGTTCTCCGCCTGAAAGTTTAACGCCACGCTCCCCAACATGCGTTTCATATTTTTGGGGCAACTTTGCGATGAATTCATCGCAATGGGCATGCTTCGCGGCCGCAAATACTGCTTCGTCCGAGGCATCGCGCCGACCATAGCGGATATTCTCTATCAGTGTTCGATGGAACAGAATGGGTTCTTGTGGGACAAGACTCAAATTCGCGCGTAAGCTGTCTTGGCTCACTTGATTGATCGGTTGCTTATCAATCAAAATTTTTCCGTTCGTTATTTCATGGAAGCGGAACAGGAGTTTTATAAGGGTTGATTTTCCAGCGCCTGAATGACCAACGAATGCAATTTTTTCGTGAGGTGCGATGGTGAGAGTAAAGTTGCTTAGTATGCGTCTTCCCTTGGGATATCTAAAGCTCACATCCTGAAATTCAATCGTTCCTTTTTTTACGGTAAGCGGTTTTGCGCCCGGTACATCCTGAATTTCATGCGGGGTGTTGAGGATTACGGTGATCTCCTCTGCATCGGCAAAGCTCTCGTAGAGTTCTCGAACGCTTTGTCCAACGCCCCAGACATTGATGATGAGCGCTATAAGGTAAGACTGGATGAGCACGAAGTCGCCGACGGTAAGGAGCCCCTGTTGCCAAAACTTGATGGCAAGATACATGAGCAGGAATTCAACGCCGATAAAGAGTCCGGCCTGCACCGCCTCAACAATCGCACTAAGGTTCCACGTGTGTGTTTGCAGTTTGCGCAATTCTCCCGCCACTTTTTTGATGCGGCCAAATTCAAATTGATATCCGACGAAGAGTTGAATATTATTTTGGTTGGTAACGGCATCGGCCAAGATCGCCGTCCGCTCGGTGTCCTTTTCGGAGAGCGCAACATCATATTTGAGTTTCCAGCGCGAAAATAAATAATTAAGCGCGATGAAGATGAGTATCCATCCAAAAAGCACATACGCGATCGTGTGGTTAAAGATATAAAGAACGATTGTTGCGCCGGTGATGCGAATGGTAAGCGGGAAGAGGTTCCAAAAAATTTTATCAAAAAACACTTCAAATGCACGAGTGAGTTTGGTTACCTTGCGAACAAGCGCCCCGCTGAATCTATTTGTGAAGAATCCATACGAATGCCGCTGGAGATAATCGTAGGTATGTTCAAAAAGATCTGCCATGATGCGGGGTTGCAAATAATTGTTCGTAAAATGCGCAAAGCGGTAAAGAACCCATTCGGTGAGGTTAAGCGCTACAATGCTCAAAAGCACGCCGACAAGTACAGGGAATAGGTCACTATGAGCGCCGTTCTCCTGTGTGAGCACATTGAAAAATTTCTTGTAATAAATAGGCACGGCAAGTTCAATGGTCGTACCTATCCCCAGTGTGAGGAACATGGAAAACACCAAAAATTTGTACTTTCGTACTTGAGACCAATAGATTTTGAGTGTTTGTTTTGTGCTGATTTGCATAGAGGTACTAACCATAGTATAGCCTAAAAAAAACATTTTGTTGAGTCCCTATGCTCTCATTTTATAGGAGACCCATTTGACAGTCAGGGCAATTTTGGCTACAGTATGAGGCATCATGAACGTTTCTGAACTTGCACGGCGACTTCGCGTGAATCCGCGTGAACTGCTGGAGACTCTCCCGCAGTTCGGTTTTGATATTGGCGGGCGCGCGGTGAAAGTGGATAACAATGTGGCGGAGCGCATCATACGTCAGTGGCCGACGATCCAGAAGGAGGTGCGGCGACGTGCGGCGCTTGTGGCCGATGAACGGCGTGAGCGCGAGAAAACCGTGCGGCGCGAGGGCGGCGCGGCCATTGTTCTGCCGGCGGTGCTTACCGTGCGTGAGTTTGCGGAACGTTTGGGACTCCCCGTAACGCGCGTGATTACGGAACTCATGAAGAATGGGATTCTTGCATCGCAAAACGAACGCATTGACCGTGAAACCGCTACCATTATTGCGGGTGAGTTGGGATTTAGCGCGGCGGCCGAAGCCGAAGCGACGGACAGCGCGGCTGAAGCGGGCGTTTCGCGTATTGTGGAGGTGCTTGAGACAAAATCAGCACAACAGCCGCGCGCGCCCGTTATTGTGGTCATGGGGCATGTGGACCACGGGAAAACGCGCCTGCTCGATGCCATTCGCCACACGAACGTTATGGAAGGCGAAAGCGGCGGCATTACCCAGCATATGGGCGCGTACCAGACCGTGTGGCGTTCGAAAGACGGCGGCACGCGTGCCATCACGTTTATTGACACGCCGGGGCATGAGGCGTTTACCGTGATGCGTTCGCGTGGCGCCAAAGTGGCCGACATCGCGATTTTGGTGGTAGCGGCCGATGACGGCGTACAGCCGCAGACCATCGAGGCCATCAATATTATTAAAGCGGCGAAGTTGCCGTTTGTGGTGGCGATTAACAAAATTGATAAAGAAGACGCAAATCCTGACAAAGTGAAGACGGAACTTTCACAGCACGGGGTTCAGCCGGAAGAATGGGGCGGCACGGTGCCCATGGTACCTATTTCCGCGCGTGAAAAAATGAATATTGATAAACTGCTTGACGTGCTGTTACTCGTGGCGGATTTG
>JBBTXJ010000063.1:0-1596 GCA_038062335.1 Patescibacteria group bacterium
GGAGCTTTTCGGCGAACTTCCGCGCCTCAACCGCGTTCGCGATGTCCGGTTCGGTGACCAACTCCATCAGGGGAATGCCGGCGCGATTGAAATCAAGGAGTGTTGTCTTCGTCTTCGGCTCGTGGAGAGAGCGTCCGGTATCTTCCTCGAGGTGTACGCGCGTGATGCGCACACGTTTTATCGTGCCGTCAGCTCGCACGATTGTGAGTCCGCCGCCGCTTACGAGCGGCTCGGCATACTGGGAAATTTGATACCCCTTGGGGAGGTCGGGGTAGAAATAGTTCTTGCGTTCGAAGTGGGCTTCCTTGGCAATGGTGCCGTCGAGTGCGAGGCCGACGGCGATTACTTTTGTCACGGCGTCGCGGTTGATCACCGGTAACGTTCCGGGATGGCCCATGCATATGGGGCAGATGTTGACGTTGGGGTGCGTCTCGGTTGAATCGTTCCGCGAATCGCAGAACATCTTCGTCCGCGTTTGGAGTTCGGCGTGTATCTCGAGCCCGATTGTTGTTTGGTAGTTCATACGGTGTCACGCAGGAACGACAGGTAACCGTTCCCTCGAGTGGGGGAAGTTAACGGCAGTGTTCCGTAGTTAGACGAGAGGATTGACACCGGTGTTGCCGTACTCCACGTCTGGCTGTTCGATTTTTTCTTCCTCGGTGGCAGGCGTGACACTGATCCGTTTGATTGCGCCACGCTGCGACCCTGTTCTCCGAATCGAAGCAATGAAGTCGGCCACGTCGGCATAGCGATAGAGCCGGTAGTTGTTCACGGGGTTACGGTAGGCGGCGAGGAGGCCTTTCTTGTCCCAGTTGCGGAGTGTCAAGGGGGTTACCCCCAGAATTTGGGCGACCTTTTTAATTGTCAGGTATTTGTCGTTCATTTCGCAGTTGGGAGGAGAGTAAAGTTTATTAAAGTTTGATAGGAAGGTTTATTAATAGCGGTTAGCAATGTTTAGGGCGGATTTTAATAGTCAGAGTAAGAGCAATCGGCGGGTTAGCACAATTGAATTTTAGGGTAATTTTTTCCTCGCACCAAATCGATTATCCACAGCCGCGAAATGTCGGAAAATGGTGGTAAAATTTTAGATATGCGGATGATATACGGAAGGTATTCTAGGCGTATACGGATGATATACGGAAGATATTCGACCAATTGAGGCAGCAGCAGAAAGTACTGTTTCAATGAGGAAATTATCAGAACTCCGTATACGGACGATATTCATTTCTCAGCGTAATCGCAACTGGCGGTATACGAAGACCTAAATGATCATCCGACGAGGAAAAATTTATTTCACCCTGACGGAGATCGCGCCGCAGAGTCCCTACTCATCGGATTATCTTCGCATTCGCATCCTGCAGGGAAAGCTCCGCGGCACTAAGGTTGGCCGGGAGTGGTTCACGACCCGGGAGTGGCTCGATGAATATGTCCGGCGCTTCGCGGCCAGACGGGCTTTGGCCGGTGGTGCAGCAATTATACGGCCTCTTCCGGGTAGGGATGCTGTCGTGGCGCGTCCGGCTGCGGTGGCCATCCCGTTTGGGGTAGAGCGGAAGTTCGTCCCACTTCGCGCAGAGCCGGAGCCGCCGACATTACCTC
>JBBTXJ010000064.1:0-2130 GCA_038062335.1 Patescibacteria group bacterium
GCGCGTTCGCGTCCGCCACCGCGTTCCAGACCGGTGACCACAATGACATCCGTTGTTTCTTCTTTGTCCCAGATTTCTTTACCGCGACCATAAGTGACGCCTACGGTGAGACCGCCGGCGCGTTTTGCACCGCGTGCAGCGGCCGTTGAGAGAGAGTCATAATCCTTTTCAGCGCCATACACAACAATCGCTCCTTTTTGCGCAAGGAGTTCACCCACCTGTTCCGCTAATTGCTCTACGGTTTTATCATACTGTAAATCAGCCGCAGAGCCCATGACGCCAATTTGTAGTTTGCGCATAGTTGTTTACAGTATGTGCCAGCACACGACATTTGTCAATGGTCAATGTTTGAAATAAAAACCACCCCTTATCGGAGTGGTGGTGTTCTAGATACAGGGGCCAAGTGCATCCCGCGTTTTCAGGAATTCGCGGGCGATGCGGCGTAATTCATCGCGGAAACGTATCTGTCCCAGTCGCACATATTTTGGCACGCGTGCCAGGTCACGTACTAAGATTGGTCGCTGCCAGAGCCGTTCCAGTTTCGCAAATAGCCCATCAGCAAGCCGGTAGCAGTAAAGCGAGAACTCGGTGAGATCGTGTGGCGTGAGCTCGTCAAACACGTCCTCACGGAATGGCAGCAGATAGGTTGCCCCGATGTTTTCCGCGAGCGCTTGTGCACGGTTGCCAACACGCATTCCCAAGTTCAGTCCAGATCGTGGTACACCGGGGAGCAGGTCACGTTGGCAAATCCACGATTCAAGCCCGAGATAGGGGTGGCTACCCGAGGCGGGCATACCGGCATCGTTAAAGTTATCTACCGCTTTGCGACACAGTACCCCGCACACGGTTCCATCCACCATAATGTTCCGGCGTCGGAAATACTCTTCAAGCATGAGTATTTCACTACCCTCCCAACAACCGTCGCTCACGAATTGCAGCGCATGTCGTTTGGGCATTATGGCGCCGATCGCCGCGATTTGTTCTTTGACCGGTGGTTCTCCAGGCCGCGCAAGTTCACCTAGGAAGTTGAAGGTTTCGTGGTCGCGTACGCGTGTAATTTCAACGGCGCCATGGGTGCCGCGCACAAAGTCCGTGTCAAGAGATATGGTGATCACCGGCCAGTCATGCCACGGTTGTGTCTGTTGGCGATGCGCCGCTAGGGGCCGAAGGAAATCTGTGGTCCGAAGTAAAAACGCTTCCGGAAAGAAGCGTTTCACCAGCGCGTAATGCGCGTTGGTAAGGTGATCAAAGAACTTCCGATTGGGCGCCGGTTTCCCGTGCGCGTTACACCATCGGGTGATGAGAAACCCCGCGTCTTCAAAGAGAAGGAATGGCGCGGGTTTCTTTTTCACAAACACTCGGCCATCCACCACTTCATATTTGCGCAAGGTGTCTGCTTCGGGGTGGGGCATCTCCCACAAGAAGCACGCGATTTCTTCTTGTGCCACCACCTCGGGTGGTGGTTGTTGGTCTTGTTCGCCAAACCAAGTGCTTCCTTGTTGCAGACATTGGTCAAGGAAATTGCGCAGATGTTCACCTGTTTCTCTTACAATACGTTCCTTGGTCAATAACCCGTCTATGGTCATGATTGTGGCTCCGTGGCAGGGATGTATGCCTTCGGTTTAAGTTCCAAAAGCGTGCGGACAAGCGTAATGGCCGCTTCAATATCCTCAAGGGCAACCATGGAGAGCGGTGTGTGTTGATAGCGCACAGGTGTGTTAATGACACCAGTTGGTACACCGCTTTGGGCGCGTGCCACCCCAACGTAGTCCGTTCCGCCCGTATCGCGATCGGGGAATTCATATTGGAATTTACCGGTACGTTCCGCCAGATTAACCAGCCGTCGGAAGATGGTATCGGAAACGATGAAGTCGGTTCCAATCTTCTGAATTGCAGGACCATTGCCAAGGCGTGGAATGAACCAGTGTGCCTTTGTTGCTTGTCCCGAGAGTGGTTGCGCGTACGCTGAATCCAACACGAGCGCGAAATGAGGATTCACGAGCGAGGCGGCGCGGAAGCCGCCATAGGCATTTCCTTGTTCATGATGTGGCGCGGCGACGGCATAGAGTGTGATTTCCTTCGGAATGGAAGCGGCGCAAAACGCGCCCGCCATAACCGTTGCGCCAACAC
>JBBTXJ010000065.1:0-1401 GCA_038062335.1 Patescibacteria group bacterium
AACTGGCGGCATTTATCGAACAGGTTGCCCTATTGAGGGGCGAAAGGATTTCTTTGCAGAATGCCGAGTTGTACAAATCCCTCAAGGAGTACCCGGAGGCAATTCCGCTTCTGGAATTGTGCCGTGAATTAGGTATTTCCTCGTTGGTCATCAAGGATATTCATCGCATCCAGAGCGGCGATCTTCACTCCATTCTCGCCAATAGAGAGATATTGGAGGACCTATTCCGTCCGGAGTTTCGCGAGTTTGCTTCCCGCATGAAAGAGGGATTGTATTATCAAATACGACAGGAGGATTTGATTCGATATACCTATGGCCACTCAATTGCCGGACAAGTGGTGGAATTATCCCGCGATCCGGTTTGGCGCGAGGGCATGGCTTCCGGCCGGGCGCCAGAGATAGTCAAAAAATTTGGAGAGTTCCACATGGATCAATCTGATTTCTATACCCCGCTGTTAAAGACGCAAAACTCATTGGAAGTGTTGGAGCAACTGGAGCAGAAGTTTCGAATGGACTTTAGCAGAATTGGGATTGTAGAGCGCGGCGGTATCCGTAATTTTAATATGTTCGGCTTCAATCAGTTGTGCGAAGATTCAAATCTTCGTGACGGCTTTTTCAAAGAGCACACAATAGCATTTTATCAGAGAGTGAAGAATGATTTCGGATATGAGTTTAATTTCCATGACGCAAATCATCTGTTAACGATGTCTCAAGACGCGGAGTTGGCGGAAAAACTTGTCGATCCGGACAATGCGAGTTTTATCAAAGAGGCGTTCGCAAGTCCGCAGTATCTTCAGAGTATTGCGCGCATCAAAGATGTTGATGAGAAGTTTAAGCCGCTTATCAGAATTCTCGCCAAAGAATTCCATCTTTTATACGGCGACGGTTATGATGCTCACGGGCGATTTTCAGCATTATACGAGGCGCAAGATGTTGTTTTGCCGCTTGCCCGTCGCCTGAAAGAATTCAAAGTTGATTTTAACATCATTCAGGATGTTGAGCGTCTCAAGAAAGCCGCAGAGCACAATCTTCCGGATTTGTTTGAAAGAATAAAAGAACAACCGGCGCTCTGTTCGTTTCTCGTGTGCAATGTGGACACCCTGGTGAAAGACAATTCCGATGTCAGATTTATCGGCGCAATCTTGGGCAAGCACGGAAGAGCGGGAGACGCATTGATCAGGGATTACGCGCGATGTTTGGAGGCGGGCGCAATCACGGTTGCGGACAAAGGGGAGGTGCTGGAATTGAGCGATAGTTTCAGAATTTTATCCCCGGCGATTATTACGGAATACGTCCGCGCAAAGCAGTCCGGAACCCGAGAGGTCTTTCTCACGCATCTCAAGGGCGTGGCCGAGAAATTGACCGGATCCGAAACGATCAGCGGCGAAGAAAAACGAAGAC
>JBBTXJ010000066.1:0-1643 GCA_038062335.1 Patescibacteria group bacterium
GCAGTCACGTGGCGTTCAGCAACTGCTCAAATTGGGGGCGACACCAGTCGCAAGCGGCGCTGACATTTTGGAGCACTGGAATATCAAAATGGAATTAGGAATAAGGAATAAGGAATTAGGAGCATTGGAAAATTGTTCTGAAAAGGAAAAGCGAGTAATTAAATTACTTAATGAGCCACTCGCAAAAGACGAACTTATTCGCGCGCTTGAAATCCCCATCCATGAAGCCCACGCGCTTATCTCAGCGATGGAAATAAAAGGGCTTATTGTTGAAACGCGAGGAGAAATGCGAGTGAATATGTAACCCGAAGTGTACGATATGTATAAAGTATGAATAAGCGTGCTATAGCATATTTATTCATATTTTTTTCTAGGGCTGCATAAGTTCAGATACATTTGGCACTCTTTAAAATCCTAAAGAGATGCGCATTTTCAACAAATTTCGAGGCACCAGAGGCTGGTTGTGGCTTTACGAACGTGAGATACGATTAGCCAGTATGCACAACAAACAAGAAGCGGAGCGCAGGCTCCGTATCCTCATCTTTTGGGAACGTCACGGCATTCGTGCCGCGGCAGAGGCGTTTAGCGTCTCGGCGCGGACCCTCTACCGCTGGCGGAGTATGCTCTCCGCGGGCGGAGGGAAACTCGAATCACTCGACAAGGGGAGCACTGCTCCCTCTCTCCGCAGGAGACGCATCGTCGCTCCGGAGATTACCACGCGCATCATAGAGTTGCGCGCCCTGCACCCGCGCCTCGGCAAAGAAAAACTGCATGCCATCCTCGCAGCAGAGGGATATGCCGGAAGCGTTTCAACGGTGGGAAGAATACTCTCGGACCTCACACGATCGCACTTACTGACGCATCCTGCACGGCTCTCGTTCTCGGCGCGCACGGGGAAGCTCATCGAGCGGAAACCCTTGCGGCGCAAGAAGAAATTGCGCCGTCCTCCTGGATACCGCGTGCTTGAGGTTGACACCATCGTCCGTTTTATCGACGGCGTGAAGCGATATATCCTCACGGGCGTTGATACGGAGCGACGTACCGCGTTTGCTGCCGCATACACCAATCATGGCTCGGCAAGCGCCGCTGATTTTCTCAGGAAAACGATGGCGGTCCTGCCTGACTGTCCCTCATCGATACAGACCGATAACGGTTCCGAGTTTGCCCTTCATTTTGAACGGGCAGTTTCTGTCTCCGGTCTTGTCCATTTTCATACGTATCCTCGTTCTCCAAAAATGAACGCGCATGTGGAACGATTTAACCGCACCCTTGATGAAGAATTCCTCTGTTTCAACCGCGCGCTGCTCCGCGACGATGTCCGTCTCTTTAACGACAAACTTATTGACTGGCTGCTTTGGTACAACGGGGAGCGGCCGCACCACGCGCTTCAACTGCGCTCCCCATTTCGTGCTATGATGTCGTCATTACCGGCTCATGAGTGCCAAATGTGGTGGACGAATACAGCCACTTGACAAATTCTGTCAGTTTGCTAACATTCCAATAGTTATGCTCCCTCTGATGTTGCCCGAGCTGGCCAGTGACTGACTCGGTCTCCAACGCAGAGCATTAATACCCCGTAGCAGTTGCCCGATAAAATCGGGAGGCCACCGAACTGGCGGCCTTGCTCCCGACGTAGATCGGTC
>JBBTXJ010000067.1:0-1000 GCA_038062335.1 Patescibacteria group bacterium
TAAAGTTTTTCGTTGCGCTTATTATACCACAAACGGAAAGGGGTTATTAGGTACGGTCAAGCGAAGTTATCCACAATGGTTCCGGGACTTGGAATCGAACCAAGATTCACGGCTTCAAAGGCCGCTGTCCTGCCGTTAGACGATCCCGGAAAATGTCATTGCGACCAAATTACCTCATTCCTGCTTGTTTGGCAAGGATTTCTCTTTTCGTATAAAGAGCGCCATGCGTTCGCCGCCCTGCACCGGCCGCCCCTTTGCGTCCTGTTTCAAATCACCAAACGCTTCCATCACAATTTTATACGAATACCGATAATTCCTCCCGCGCCCCACGCCCGGCTCCTGCGTGATGAATTGCTGTTTCGCGTCATCGTATCCGGTAACCAAAATCGTGTGATATCTGGGGCCCGGCTGTGAAAAATACGGATTCGCCTTTTTGAGCGTTTTCCCCCACGCCGGTATCACTACCGGCAGGCCAGCGTCAATTTCCGCCTTAATCTGCTCCACGGATGGATTCCGCACAGCGTATGCCTCAAACGGAAAATAGTCATTGATAAGCCGTATCATCGTGGCGACATTCGTATCCTTATCATACCCGAGCACCTTTCGCTCCAGCGCCACAATTGCCAAAATACGCTGGTCCGCCTCGTCCGCCGGCACACGATCACGGGTATCCCCTTTCACAAACGCGTCCAACATCACTATCACCGCCTCTTCACAGGCATCTTCGTAGGGCTGTACCCACCGTGAATGCGGCGCCTGCAGGACAAACGGCACCGCAATGCCTGCGGCGCGCAGAGGCGCAGGGAAAAACGATGAAAAAATAGCGGCGCTAAAACCTATTCCACCGAGCACATCGGCCACAACAAGCAATACTATCAACCATCGAGCACGTTTCTTTTTAAAAAAACGCCTCATATCACGCCCTCAAATACTTCCGCATGGCCAACGCGCTTGAAATCCACGTGAGTCCGAGCACCGCGGCTATTTCATACACAAAAAT
>JBBTXJ010000068.1:0-8731 GCA_038062335.1 Patescibacteria group bacterium
ATACACTTGTGAGTAACGAGTGTCCCCCGGCGTCTCTTCGGAGGTGCCGGGACCACTCGGGATTCGTCAACAAAACACCCCCTGTACACGTGGGGTGTTTTGTGTAAAAACAAAAATCCCTCCCCATACACCTGAGAAGAGGACGCGTGTTGTAAACCAACAGATCGAAAGAGAGGATATGACTCCAGCAAAAAAGCTGGAGTAGGAGAGATATATTCTCTCGCTCCGATCTTATTGAAACACACACCCCTTCGCAGGTGCATAGGGAGGAATACTGTCTCGTAATGACCCCCAGTATAATGCATCGCGAGACGGTGTCAAGGTTTTGGTGTGGATATGTGTTATAATACTCTTCTCCTATGCCTCAATACCACCGTCGGTCTCGTTCGCGTGCCGCGCGCCGCTCGTGGTTAGACAATTTTGACTTCAATCCTGAAATAAAACGGGGCGTGCTCGCTGTTTTTTTGTTCGTATTAGCGGGATTATCCATTCTTTCGTTCTTGAATCTTGCCGGGCTCGCCGGTTCATTCTGGGATGCCCTACTCTCCATTGCGTTTGGCAAAACAAAATACGTTCTGCCGCTTGTGCTCATCGTAGTGGGCTACTTGATTGAAAAAGAGGGCGAGTACGATTACCGTCTCACTCACTTCCTCGGTCTTCTGCTCTTTTTCTTGGCGCTCAACGCGATTTTCCACCTGCAATTCCCGCAAGAAGAATTAATCTCGCAAGCAACGCAAGGCAATGGCGGGGGACTCCTCGGCGTAGTGCTTGCGTGGCCACTCAAAACATACCTTGATTACTGGGCAACGCTCCTCATTTTGGGCGCGCTCTTTGTTGTTTCATTGCTCTTCCTGCTCAACACCTCGCTCGCACGATTGATTGATGGACACCGCGTGTTCTTCGCGCATCTGGGGTGGGTGGGACGGAGCATCCTGTCGCTCGCGCATCTCGTTTCACCGCCGCCGGAACAACAGGACGATGCCGTTGCGTTTGAACGCCGACCTATTAACGCCGAAGAGGAGGACGAGACCGATGTAGATTATGAAGAGGAGGCCGCAGAGGCCGATGCGGGAGAAGAAACGACAGAAGAATCGGGCGAGGAAGGCGCGCCGGAACCAAAAACAAAATCGCGTGCGCGCACGGAGTTCCGTCTGCCGCCCCTGTCTCTGTTATACACGCTGAAATCAAAACCGACCGCGGGAGATATCAAGGCAAACAGTGCAATTATTCAAGAAACTCTCTCTAGCTTCGGTATTCCCGTTGAGATGGGCGAGATACTGGTCGGCCCCACGGTAACGCAATACAGCATGAAACCGGACAAGGGGGTAAAATTGAATCGCATCACTGCCCTGCACAATGATTTGGCGCTCGCGCTCGCCGCGCACCCCATTCGTATTGAGGCGCCGATTCCGGGAAAGTCGCTCGTGGGTATTGAGGTGCCGAACCAGCGCGTTGCCATGGTGACATTACGGGAACTTCTTGAAGATGAGGAGGCGAAACCCGATCCGGCGCTCATGCGCTTTGCGCTGGGAAAAGATGTGGCAGGCAAGGCGCAGTTTGCCGAACTCACGCGCATGCCGCACCTGTTGATTGCGGGCGCCACGGGTTCGGGAAAAACCGTGGCGATCAACACCCTCATCGCCAGTTTGTTGTACCATCACACACCGGAAACGCTCCGCCTCATCATGGTGGACCCAAAACGCGTGGAACTGCCGGCGTACAATGGTATTCCGCATCTTCTGACGCCCGTGATTACGGACACCACCAAAACGATTCATGCCATCAAATGGACCATCACTGAAATGGAGCGCCGGTTTGATCTCTTGTCTCACGCGAGAACGCGCGACCTTGCTTCATACAATAAACAAGCCGACGAGCCTCTGCCGTTCATCGTCTTTATCATTGATGAATTGGCGGATCTCATGGCAACATCGGGCGCGGAAATCGAGGCCGGCATTGTGCGGTTGGCGCAGATGGCGCGCGCGGTCGGCATCCACATAGTGGTCGCGACGCAGAGCCCTCGCGTGGATGTTATCACCGGCCTCATGAAAGCCAACATCCCGGCGCGCATTGCATTCTCGGTTCAGTCTATTGTTGATTCGCGCATTATTTTAGACAATGCCGGCGCGGAAAAATTGCTCGGCCGCGGCGATATGTTGCTCCTCACGGCAGAAATGTCTAAACCAAAGCGTATCCAGGGTTCGTATGTGTCTGAAGAAGAAATCCAGCGGCTGGTTGAGTTCTGGAAAGACCAGGAGGCGCCACAGTACGAGCACGACATTGTGCAAACCGACGGTCCGAGCCTCACCGCATTCAATGGCGGCATGCCCAGCGAACGCGATGCGCTTTTTGACGAAGCGAAACGGCTCGTGATTGAGAGCGGCAAGGCGAGCGCTTCGTATCTTCAGCGCCGGTTGCGCGTGGGATACGCGCGCGCCGCGCGGCTCCTTGACGAACTTGAAATCGCGCGCGTGGTCGGGCCGGCTGACGGCGCCAAACCGCGCGAGGTGTTGAAGAATAATTTTGACGATGCTACAATAGCAGACGACGACACCCAAGATACATGACCGCCTTTTCTTGCAAAAAACTTTCCACGCCGCCGCGCTTCTGTTTGTGTTTGAAACAGGCGCGACGCGCACGCGGTATCAGCATGGCGGAACTGGAACGCCGCACCCACGTCAAAGCGGAATATCTCCGCGCCATTGAAGAGTGCCGGCCCCACGATATCCCTGCGGCGCAGGTGTACATCAAACAATACATTCGCGCGTATGCGGAAGTTGTGGGATTGGAAAGTGCCGCGCACGAGCTCTTAAAAAGATTTGATATTGAGGAAACGTGGCACACCATCACGACCTCCGCGTTAGACCAAAAACACCCCACCCCGTCTCTGGCTCGTGCCGCATTCCTCAATCTGCCGCGACTGGCGCGCGGACTCGTGGTGGTCATCGCCCTTAGCATTTTTGCCGCTGGAATCGGTACGCAGTGGTTCACCTTTGTCAAGTCGCCGACACTCGCCGTAATGAATCCGCCGGATGGACTTATTACCACTCTGTCATCCATTACCGTTGAAGGATACACGGAGAAAGAGGTGGCGGTGCACATCAACGGCACGCCCATTCAAAATAATGAAGATGGCACATTTCAAGCGCCCATTCCGCTTGAAAAGGGCGCCAACACGATAGCGGTGCAAGCAACAAAAAAATCAGGAAAACAGACAACGCTGATTCGAACGATTATTCGGGAAGAGGCGCGAGATCGATTGTCGCTGGGAGTTGAACCGCGCGTACCATAAATTTTACTCATTGTTAATTGTTAATTATTGGGGGCAACCCCTTTTTGTATCTATGACAGAAGAAACTGCCAGCTTGGAGGGCAAACAAAAAGCAGCCGATGCCGCGATTGAACAAATCCGCGAAAAATTCGGTGAGAATGCCATCATGCGCCTCGGACAGGCAAAGCGTATGCAGGTGGTGGTAGTGCCCACGGGATGTCTGTCCATCGATCTTGCGCTTGGTGTCGTCGGCGTGCCGCGCGGCCGCGTCATTGAAATATTTGGCCCGGAGGCCAGCGGAAAAACAACGTTGGCGCAACACATTATCGCCGAGGTGCAAAAAATGGGCGGCGTGGCGGCCTTTGTGGACGCGGAACACGCGCTTGACCCGGATTACGCGAAAAAAATCGGCATCAACATTGACGAAATGCTCATCTCACAGCCAGACACCGGTGAGCAGGCGCTTGATATTATAGAGACACTCGTGCGTTCAAATGCCGTGGATGTCGTGGTGCTTGATTCCGTGGCGGCGCTCGTGCCGAAAGCGGAAATTGAAGGAGAAATGGGGGATTCACACATGGGACTCCAAGCGCGGCTCATGTCGCAGGCGCTCCGCAAACTCACGGGCATTATTTCCAAAACGCATACCGTCGTAATTTTCATTAACCAGATACGACACAAGATTGGCGTCTTCTTTGGCAATCCGGAAACCACCACCGGCGGCATGGCGCTCAAATTCTATTCCAGCGTACGCATTGAAGTGCGGCGCTCGGCGCAAATCAAACAGGGCGATGTGATTATCGGCAACCGAGTTAAGGCTAAAGTCGTAAAAAACAAAGTGGCACCGCCGTTCCGCACCACCATTGTGGATATTATGTATAACGAAGGCATCTCGGTCTCGGGCGATCTTCTTGACACGGGTGTGCTCCGCGGCGTGATTAAAAAAAGCGGCAACAGTTATCAATTTGGTGATGAAAAATTGGGTGTGGGCCGTGAAAAAGCGCGCATGTTTCTGCGCGATGAACGGCCGGACCTCCTCCCCGTGATTAGGAAGGCAATTATAGATGAAGTGGAGGAGCAGGAAAATATCGGAAAGTAAAAAATACCCCGCACCCTTATGAAAGGTGCGGGGTTTTCGTTTACAGCCGACGCGCGGCGCGTTCTACACACGCCTTAGCTAACTTCACATTGGGTGACCGGACCTTCATGAGACGCGTCTCCGCCTCAAAGAGATCATCACACGCCATTTGACACACCGGTTTTTCGAAACCGGTGTCGTTGATGCGAGTTGCCACCCGCTCACGAAGCGCGGTGATCTCGCACGCGAACCGCTGTATGGTATTTACGTCGCGCGTGTGATTGCGTTGCCGCATAAACAAACTCATGCGCACCAGGAACTCCTCAATGGCCCAACGCGCCCGCTTACACCGGAGCGATTCCATGATAATGCGGAGTTTCTCTGCCACCACTTCCGTAGAGAAAGACCGCATCGCTTCCTCCATCGCACAAAGGTCGGCAGAGAGCCGTTCGACGTGCACCGGGTAGGGACCCACACAAATCGTTTCAAGATTACGACGGGTCATCTGCACGCGCGCCTCCCACCTAAGCCTCGTGGGCAGGCGATACCCCTGTCGCGCCTCCTTCACTGACTTGTACGCGGCACCGAAAATCCGCTTGACGCGCGCCGCCTCAAGGAGGAGCGCCATCTCACGCGAGCCGATGCGCGGCTCAATGTAGCGGATGAGCGCGAGCCGATCCTGAAAATCGCCCTCCGCGCCGACGAGAATGGCCATGCGCGCGCTGGGGTTGTTGCGCTTCAGGCGATCCTGCTCCTGTTACGCGTGGAGCATCCGCGCGAGCGCGCGACGCTTCCGCACATCACGCACTTTGCCCACCTCCGTCGCCTGCGCGGCCACGAGCGCCCGCAACGCCTCCTGATCCTTCTTCGTCAACTTGGGACGGAGCGCGAGCATGGCAATCGCCTGTGACAGCGCCTCGTTCACATCTTCGAGCAGAGGGAGTTCGCCGCGCTCCGCTTCCACGCCCGCATCATCGTCCCACCCCGCGTATCCGTGCTTGATGTGCATGATAGAACGAAGCGCCTCGTAAATCCCGTAGGGGAAGGCGGACCAGATGAATCTGCCGCTTCCATCACTCAAGAGTCGCGGCATCATGATGGTGCCGCGCCGCCAGCGTACCTCGCTCTTTAATCTACGGCCACCGTCCCACTCCGTGCCCACCGACACGGTGTGATCGTCCAAGAGAAACCGCACGGCAGAGCCGTGTAGCGATACGGCTTCGAGATCGCGATATCCGTACTTGGTGAGCAACCGCCTTGTTTTACCCATCATTTTCTTCCTCGCTTCTTGTGGCCAACTTACACTCGTTCCGCGTATTCGCCCGTCTCTGTATTGATTGAAATGTTGTCACCTTGCTTGACGAAAAGCGGCACCTGAATATGCGCGCCATTTTCAAGCGTTACCTCTTTTAGTGGTGCGTTTGAGGTGTCGCCGCGCACCGCCATTTCCGCTTCAGTCACGGCGAGAATCACTTTTTTCGGCACATCAACGGTGGCCAAACGATCTTCAAAAAAGATACCGATAACTTCCAGACCCTCTTTAATCCATTGCATGCTCTCTGCCACCGTAGCGCGTGCTATGGAAATCTGCTCGTACGTGTCAGTGCGCATGAACACAAATTCGCTGTCAGTTGGATATAAATACTGCAGATTCTGGCGTTCCACGCTCACAATATCAATGTTGTCGCTTGCTTTGTAGGTCTGCTCAATCGTACTGCCGGTAATCAAATTCTTCAGCCGTACGCGGGTGAAGGAAGTTCCCTTTCCCGGTTTTACGGGCTGATAATAAACAACGACGTAGGGGTCGTTTTTTATGCGGACAATAACATTTTTTTCGAGTTCATTATACGAACCCATACCGTACGGGTTTTAACGCGGCACAAAAGGAAGAAGGCCCGCAACCCGCGCGCGCTTTACCGCGATTGCCAGTCTGCGCTGATGTTTGGCGCACAAGCCGCTCCGACGACGCGGCGCGATTTTCATGTACGAAGAAATAAACCGACGCAACAGCGATGGCTCTGTGTATTCTGCGGTCTTTTTATTCTGTACGCAGAAGTAACAGGATTTTGGTTTTTCTTTAATTGCTTGCATAGCGGACTTCGATTTTTTGATTAAAATGGGATGTCCTCAACTTTAATTTCTTCTTCGGTCACGCCCGGTGTGGTCGGTGAATCGTAGGAGACGGTAGGGAGCTCCTCCGGTGAACCAGATTGAGCCGCCCCCTGCTGTACTGCCGCAGGACGCGGCGCGATGCCGGCTGGCGCAGCGCCTCCGGCGCCTCCGGGCGCCCGATCAAGCATAATCATATCTTCCGCGACAATCTCCGTCGAGCGGCGCTTTATACCATCCTGTCCCGTCCACTCGCGCGTTTGAAGGCGTCCTTCAACAAACACGCGACGGCCTTTGGCCAAATACTGCCCGCAAATCTCGGCGAGTTTCGCCCATGCGACGATATTATGAAACTCCACCTGCTCCTGCTTTTGCCCCTGCGCATCCGTGAACGCGCGGTTCGTGGCAATTCCGAAAGAACAAACGCTGGTGCCCGCTGGCGTGGTCCGCAATTCCGGATCACGCGTCATGTTACCGATAATTTGCGCTCGATTGAGACTCATCATAGATGAATATTATATTCCTTCGCCGGGTAAAAGATCGGATTCGAGCAGTTCATCCAATTTCCTATCAATTTCCTCCGCGCTAACGGCAGACACCCTCGCCGGCTCCTTTTGCACGAGTGGCTCTGCAGGCACCGTCTTAACCTCTTCAAACGGCATCACAAATGGCGCCGCCTCAACCACACGCTCGCGGCGTACCGGCGCAACAGCAGCCGCCGAATCTGTCATGAACGCGCGCGTCAGCGCCATGTCCTCTGCACGGGCCTTTTTATTTTTCGCAGGATTAAATAGACGAATAAACACCCGCGACAGGCCCATTTGACGCTCCATTTCGCGTCGGAGTGTTGCGAGCGCGGCCGCCTCCATCGCGACATACAATGCGTAAAAATACCCAAAACGCTCGTGGCGAACCGGGTACGCAAGTTTTTGTTTGCCAAGGGCGATGCTGTCACTAACCGTACCGCCGGCAGAGGCCACCTTGTCCTTGATTTCAGCAATTTTTCGCTCAGCGTCATCGGGGGTCAGGTTACCCGGAACAACGCAGAAAATTTCGTACATAGTGGAAGTGCGATTATCGTATCACGGGCCTCGCGCGGCGTCAAGCTCGTACCGCGGAGCGACTTTTTTCTCGCGACGAACCCTGATATACTCTATCTTATTATGTCATCCTCTGCAGAACACTTGCTTGCCGCCCTTCTCGAGCATCAGCAAAACAACCATCTTCATTCAGATATCAAAATCGCGGTGGATGATGATACGGCGGTCTGCTCCATCAATAAGGGCGATGACCAGCCGCTCCGCCTTGAGGTGCCGCCCCTGCTCGGGCATGCGCTCGCGGAGCTGTTGTTAAAAAAAATAGACCGTCCGCGCGGGCGCACCGGCACGTGGCAGGAAGGATTTCTTGACGAGACCATCGCCGGAAAACGCCAGGTGGCGCTCGTGCGCGTTGCGTCCACTGACGCCGGCGAGATTATCACGTTGAGCTTCATTGACCCTGACCTTGGCGAACCGGACAACCTCTTTACACCCGAACAGCGCAAGACCGTGGTGGACGCACTTGATACGCGCACGGGGCTGGTGGGTGTTTCGGGGCCCACACTCGGTAGTACCATCACCGTGTTGCATGCGCTCGAAGAATTATTAAAGGAGTACGCCACACCGCAACATGTGCAGTTAGCGACGTCGTTTGGCATGGACACGCACGCGGCGCTACAAAATACTCTGCATCGTTTGCCGCCTTTTGTATTAACAGCGTTACCGGAAGACGCGGTAAGCAATCCGGACACATGGCGCGCACTCACTCAAGCAGCCATTGCAGGCAGCGTTATTGTGGTAGGTGTGCCGGGACACGATACCGCATCGCTGGTCCGCTTGTTGCACAGTCAAACACCGTCATTTCTATGGAAGCCGCTGTTTCAACTCACGATTGTTCACGCGCCGTTCCCGAGCGCCTGTCCCTCATGCGCGATTCCCATGCCGGTGCATCCTGATGTGATAGAACAGTTTGCGCGCGATGCTGATTCGGCGCTGTTGCATGGTTTGAAAAGCGCGCATGCGCCCGGCTGTGAGGCGTGTGATTTCCATGGCAGGGGTCCGGCGGTGGGAGCGGTGGAATTGTGCACTCCTGATTTGGTTCCCGAAGATTTTGACGCGCTCGACTTGGGTCCTGCTCTGCGTCAGCGTGGCATGAAGACCATTATTGATGACCTAGTTCGTCGCTCCTACCACACGCCAATGCCGCTCACGCGCGCGGCGCGGTTGTGGCGAGGT
>JBBTXJ010000069.1:0-1551 GCA_038062335.1 Patescibacteria group bacterium
TGTGCTATACTACCCTCATCATTTTTAACGTGCGCGCATGGCCGCACGATTTGCGTATACAATTTCGCGAGGGTGGTTTAATCGCGTAGCAGTGATGCCTTGGAGGAAGGTATTGTTTGTTGTTTTTGGCGCTCTGCTCGCGAGCGCATTGTTGATCGCGCCCGCGCAGGCCGATGTCGTCACTGAGAAGGTGGGCGGTTTTCTCGCCCAGCTCTTGTTGCAAATTGCCTCTTTGTTTGTGGGCATCATGGCCTTTTTTGTTTCGCTGTTGCTTAAAGTTGCTGCTTACAGTGATTTTATCAATATGCCGGGGGTGTTGGTGGGCTGGACGCTCGTGCGGGATATCGCGAACATGTTTTTTGTCGTTATTCTCCTTCTTATCGCCTTTGGAACCATTCTGGGGCTTGACCAATATCATTACAAAAAATTACTGCCGCGGTTTGTGGGCGCGGCGCTGTTGATTAACTTCAGCCGATTAATCACCGGACTTATTATTGATGCGGCGCAGGTAATCATGATGACGTTTGTGAACGCGATTTCACAGGTTGGCGGCGGCAACTTCATTCAGGCGTTTCAGATTAATGAGCAGTGGAAGGTTGCGCATGGTGGTGCCGCAACCGGCGGACTGGAGCAGATTATAACGGCACTACTTGTTATGGTTTTAATTTTTGTGGCCGCGGTGCTTATAGGCATGTTCGCGCTTTTGCTCGTACTGCGCATGGTAACGCTGTGGGTGTTGATTGTGCTGTCGCCATTAGCGGCACTGTTGTACACCGTGCCGGCGGGAGATTTTAAAAAGTATTACGACGAATGGTGGGGGAAATTTAAGGCGAATGTATTTTTGGGGCCGGTGGTAGCATTTTTCCTGTGGCTTGCGCTTACTATGGTGGGTGATGGGACGTCGCTGTATGGCAAGATTAGTGAGGGAGGAGGGAACACAGGAGAGGCGGAACAGGCGTTAGCGAAGGGGAAAGCTGGGATTACGGGCTCCGAAGGTTCTACCATTGCTAATTTGAGTTCGTTTGTGATTGCCGCGGCGATTTTTGCGATTGCGTTTGATATGGCGAAAAAGATGTCTGTGACGGCGGGCATGCCGGGCGCGGGGATGATTACCAAAGCGGCTGGTGGCCTGATCAAGGGTGGTATTGGCGAACTCACCGGATACAGCGCTGCCGGACGCGCGCTTTCTCCTGCGTGGAAGCAGGTGAAGGAACTTAGTGCCAAGAGTGCTCTGGGGACTGGCATGGGGAAGAGGCTGGAGCGCGCCACGCTGGCCACCGCCGCTGTTGTTGCCCCTGGCGCTGCTGGCAGTGAGGCAAAAGAACGGCTCATGACCGCGCGGTTTGCGGATACGCAAAAGGCGCAACAGAATCTCAAGCGGCAAACCAATGACTCGCTGGCTCCTTTGGCGCTTAAGGGTGGCGCAGAGGGCCGCGCGGCGGCGCTCGAGCTTACCAGTCGCGGTCATCGCTTTAAGCCCGAGGAGGCAGAGCGCGTACTGAAAAATATGGGGGGCGACGAGCGCGGCTTCGATCAATTGAGGCAAAACAT
>JBBTXJ010000069.1:1561-1819 GCA_038062335.1 Patescibacteria group bacterium
TCACCGATCCGGGCGTTGATCTGAAGAATTTGGGTCCGCGTACGTTTACGGATGAAGCGGGATTGCCGACCCCGGAGGGGATTGCGACGATGCAAACGATGCTACAGAAACGCGGACCGAAAGGGGTCACTAAGATGGTTGAAGAAGTCCGTGATCGCGACACAAGGAATGGCATGATGCAGATTATGCAGGAGAGTATGATTCCGACCGCCGTGGCGGAGTCTGAAACGGTGAAGACGCGCTTGCAGAATGTAGAGG
>JBBTXJ010000070.1:0-1206 GCA_038062335.1 Patescibacteria group bacterium
TCTTGTTTTGCTTTTGCCGCCACCGCACGCACCGGCTCATCAATCGGCGCGTTCGTTTCTACACTTAAAAGAATCCCAAGCGACGCATCAAGCACGGCATCAAGTCGCGCTGACATCTCATCAGCGTCGCCATCCTCCTGCGTTTCCTGCAATTGTGCGACGTGTTTTTCTGCGAGCTCCGCGAATCGCTTCATCGCTTGCCCGCTGCGTTTGAATGCTTTAATCCGTTTTTCACCCGACACCACCACGTCCGCGCGACCGCGTCCTTCTGCCGCCGCCTGCATGGTGGCAAGCGTCCGCATTTCGGCAAGCCGCTCTTCGGAAAATTTCAAAACGAGTTCCACTTTTTTTACCGGATTGCGCGTCAGTTTTGTGCGCATCGTTTCCGCAAAAATACGAACCGGATACAGCGTCTCATACGGCGCGCTGTCTTGTGCCGCCGCCACGGCAACACCGCCACCGCCGAGCAGAACAACAAGCGCAGCAACACCTACCGTCGCAAAACGCGGCAACGTCATCCATGACCACGCACGCGCCGGCGCCTGTTCGGCCGGACGCGTCGCCCGCATATATCGAACAAGCCGCTCGCGCACACGCCCGTGCTGCACGTCGGTCCATTCATGATGATCGAGTTGTTTCCAAAAGTTTGTCATACGGATAAACATTCCATCAATTTTTTACGCCCTCGATGCACACGCACATACACGACATTTTCACTCACGCCGAGCTTCTCCGCAATCTCACGCACCTCATATCCCTCCACGTATTTTAATACGAGCACATCGCGATACGCCGGTTCCAATTGGTCAAGCGCGCCTTCAAGCGCCTTCACATCCGCGCGCGCGTCAATCATGTCTTCCAACTTCTTGTCCTCCTCATCCTGATCCTCGTTTTCGATCTCCTCAAGCGGCAAAGGCTGGCTCCCTTTGGCGCGATACCAGTCAATGATCAGGTTGTTAGCCACACGAAACAAAAACGGCTTCATGCGCAAGATGGGCTTGCCAAGCGCCAGATACTCCCACGTTTTCATAAATGTCTGGGCGGCGATATCCTCCGCGTCCTCGGCTCGCCCCACGCGCAACCGCACATGGCGATGCACGAGCCGGGCGTACTGGTCGTACGCCGAGAGAAAATCGCGTTCTTTTTTGGCTATGTCTTGCATAAAGATATGACGGGGAACCCGTTTATTCCTTACCCAGAATAGCA
>JBBTXJ010000071.1:0-1832 GCA_038062335.1 Patescibacteria group bacterium
ATGTACTAATCAAGATGGTGCTGCAGGAGCTGATGGCGGTACAAACCCAGGGGCGGGTGGTGCCCTAGGTGCGAATAGCAATGGATGCGACGGCGGAAACGGAGGAGCTGGAGCCGCAGAAGATACTGCGGGTAATCCGGGAACTGCACCGGGTGGGGGTGGCGGTGGAAGCGGGAGCGATGAAGCGGGCGTTGACCGTGCCGGCGGTGCCGGTGCCGACGGGCAGATTAGGATAACTTATGATATTCCGGGTCCTACTCGTACCCCCGGCCGTATAGGCCAAGCATTGAGTTTTGACGGAGTGAATGATTACGTGGATATTGGCGCCGGTCCCACAACAGTGAATAGTGTTTCTTTTTGGGTATATCCAAAAACAACGACAGGATATTTCGTCAATCTCACCGGCACCACCGATTATATATGGGTGAGCGCCGGAACAGTCACCGCAACCGGCTTTACCGCTCCCGCTATCTATGTAAACGGCGTTCAATCAAGCACGCTCGTGGTTCATCAGTGGCAACATGTGGTGGTCACCGATACTACCGCAGAAAACGCCAGTAATCTTGATATAGGGAGAACACAAGACACTAATTATATGGAAGGCATGATTGACGATGTCCGTATCTCCAACCGCGTGCTTACGCAAGAGGAGATTAAGAGATTGTACAAAATGGGAGGGACGTTGAAAATAGGTCAAACAATATCCAACGATTCTCTGCGTAGCGGTCTCGTTGGCCACTGGACGTTTGACGGAGTGGATCTCGCAGATGTCACGGCTTACGACCGATCCGGCACTGCAAAAGGCACTATTACTGGTGGCGCTACCAGCACCCCCGGCCGTATAGGCCAAGCATTGAGTTTTGACGGAGTGAATGATTACGTGGATATTGGCGCCGGTCCCACAACAGTGAATAGTGTTTCTTTTTGGGTATATCCAAAAACAACGACAGGATATTTCGTCAATCTCACCGGCACCACCGATTATATATGGGTGAGCGCCGGAACAGTCACCGCAACCGGCTTTACCGCTCCCGCTATCTATGTAAACGGCGTTCAATCAAGCACGCTCGTGGTTCATCAGTGGCAACATGTGGTGGTCACCGATACTACCGCAGAAAACGCCAGTAATCTTGATATAGGGAGAACACAAGACACTAATTATATGGAAGGCATGATTGACGATGTCCGTATCTCCAACCGCGTGCTTACGCAAGAGGAGATTAAGAGATTGTACAAAATGGGAGGGACGTTGAAAATAGGTCAAACAATATCCAACGATTCTCTGCGTAGCGGTCTCGTTGGCCACTGGACGTTTGACGGAGTGGATATGGCTGGTGTTCGGGCATCTGATATATCGGGGAGTCGTAATAATGGTCAACTTTCAACAACAACCATAATAATAACATTTAGCGCCACTGCAAGCACCACATGGATTGCGCCTTTTGGTATCACCGCTTTCAGCGTGGAAGCATGGGGCGCGGGAGGAGCGGGAGGAGGGCAAGCCATAAATCAAGATGGTGGAGGAGGCGGTGGTGGGGGTGCGTATTCTCGAACTACGTATTTACCTCTTGTGAGCGATACATACAATGTGAGTATTGGGGACGGAGGCAATGGTTCCGCTGGTGTTGATGGCACCAGTGGAGGAGATTCGTATTTTGCCAATGGCAATGGGAATACAAAAGCAAACCGGTTGGTTGTCGCCTGTGGCGGTCTTCCTGGTTTAACATCCAGTGGTACGCCTCCGGCGGGTCCGGCAGGAGGGGCTGCTTCGTGTGGTTTGGGTGGTAATACATTTAGCGGTGGCGCGTGCGGTAAAGGAAGAAATCAAACTG
>JBBTXJ010000072.1:0-6939 GCA_038062335.1 Patescibacteria group bacterium
AACATTCAAGCAGATGGAACGGTGTGTCATGTAAAAGATGAGAAAGACGCGGCCAAGTTGTTTGGCCAAAAGTGGAACAAGAGTATAGACGACATGCCTGTTTCCCAATTCTTGGGGACGTACAAGATTAAGGCAGAGTGCGTGGTAGCGTAACGCATCACGATACAAAAGACCCCCGTTAGGGGGTTTTTTGGTTGAGAAGAGTAAAAAGACCCCATCGCGTTTCCGCGATGGGGTTGGATGGCTAGTGCACTACCATTCGGTCCGGGGTGATTTCGCCCACGAAGTTGCGGTGGAGGAAATCGGAGAGGGCCTCGCGCTCGGTACAGCCTTGGGCGAGTGCCCACATGAACTTTACCTGCGCCATGACGTCAGTCATATCACCAGTCGGAATCGCGCCCGCCGCCATGGCCTTGATTGCCGGTTCGTAGATAGGAAGCGTCTTCCCACCAACGAACTTTGTCGAGATGAGGACGGGGATCCTGAGCTCCGTGGCCTTTTCAATGACGGGGATAAAGGAGTACTCCTCGTGGATGGGTACATTGCCGGCGCCGTGCGATTTCAAGATGAGACCGCGACAGGTACCGGATCTCAAAACTTGAGACACGATGCCCGGTTCCTGGCCCGGGACGAGATCTATCGTTAGGATGTTGCGCTGAAAGTGAGGCAGGAAATCGAAGCGAATCGATGTATCGACCTTGAGCGCGCTGCTCCTGAATCCGATGCCGAGTGCAGTGATTTCTGCGAGTGGCCGATAAGCCGGTGATTCGAATGCATGGAAATGCGATTCACTCATCTTGATCGTCCGACTTCCACGGAGCACCATGTGCCCAAAGACGATCATGACCTCGGAGATGCCGTTTTTCATGGCTTGGAGAAGCGCCAGAAAAGCGTTCTCCATGTTGAAGACGGCATCGGTGCCGAAGGTTCTGAGGGGGATTTGAGAACCAGTAAAGACGATTGGCTTGCCAAAGCCGCGACCGAGGGCGACAGATATTGCACTCGCGCTGTAGGGCATGGTGTCAGTGCCGTGAGTAACGATGAAGCCATCGTACGCATCACGGTTTTCACGGAGGACATTCGCGAGCGCTGTCCAGTGGCTCGGATTCAAGTTCGTGCTGTCGAGATTGGCGATTTCCATGAACTTGATTTCGACATCCTTGAGCTTTTGGAGGGTGGGAACAAGCTCAAGGAGTTCTTGTCCGTTGACTGCCGGCATCAGGGTGCCCTTGTCATCCGGCGCCATGGTGATTGTGCCACCGTGCGCAAGAAGAAGGACGCGGTAAGTTGTCTGGGACATCGGGGGAGTTCCTCCTCAGTGCGTGTTAAGTTTTGTTTTATGGTATGGAAAAGAACAGATTACTGATATTTATATTAGAATTATTAGAGACAGGTTGTCAAGCCCTTAGCGATTTTTGTTCGGGGACTTGGATTCGAACCAAGATACGCGGATTCAGAGTCCGCGGTCCTACCATTAGACGATCCCCGAATAATGTCATTGCGAGCCCTGCGAAGCAATCCCGTACGCATGACGGTAACTGACGGGATTGCTTCGTCGTCCGGCTTCGCCGGACTCCTCGCAATGACTAGATTATTTCTCCCTCAAACGCCGCGGCGATTTCTTGCGCCAAACCGGACGTACTCTCGCCAGAGGACGGGCGCGATGCCTCGCGGATGCGGCATTCAATCTGCCATGGCGCATTTGTTATAGCACGCAATCGCGTTTCAATCAAGTGCCGCGTGCCGTTTTGCGTGAGTTGGTCATGGTAAAACGAAAACGGCACCTCAATCACAAAACGACTTCCTTCTGATGCAAGCGCGGCGGCATTTTTTAAGATAATTGCGAGCGAGGCGTTGGTTTCTTGGAGTTCAGCGATGAGGCGATTGAGGATTTCGGCGGCTTCATCAGATGAAAGTTGTGTTATCGCCGTATCTGCTGTCATGTCGAGGGATATAATTAGATCTCTCGACTCGTCCGGCTTCGCCTGACTCGCTCGAGATGACAGTTTAGACATCTCGACTCGTCCGGCTTCGCCTGACTCGCTCGAAATGACCATTGGCGTGTTATCGGTTTTTATCACAGCGATTACCGCCAATTCCAGCGGCAACTGTAGAATGGTGGTTTGTTTAAAGAGAGGAACCGCGTCAAGGAACGTTTGTAGGATTTGTGAGAGGCCTGCCACTCCATGCGGCGCCGCGACCGCGGCCAGTTCAGCGCGATGCATCTCAAAACCCTCAAGATAGGGAAACGTGAGCGTTGGCGCACAGGTGCCCACCAACACCGCCCGCAGAATTTCAATAACCGCTTTCGTGAGCGCCTCAAATGACATTCCGCGCGCGGCCAGCTCCTGAATCAGCGCGAGCGCCTCGGCGCGTCGCTCACCGCGAAGCGCGTAGAGCACGAGAGGGTACGCGTCGTGCGTTACCGATGGCGGCAGTACGAGCCCGGCGTCCTCGGCGCCCACGGTTTTGCCCAGCGAGAGCAACTGGTCAAGCAAACTCTCGGCATCGCGCATACACCCTTCAGAACGCGCCACAACGGCCGCGAGAACGTCATCGGCCACGGTCGCGCCCTCTTTCTCACAGAGTTCAAGGAGCCGCGCACGCATGAGCTCCGGCGCAATGTGGCTAAACGTGAATCGCTGACAGCGCGATACAATAGTCGCTGGCACTTTGTGGAGTTCGGTGGTCGCCAAAATAAATACCACATGGGCCGGCGGCTCCTCAAGGGTTTTCAAAAGCGCGTCAAAAGAAGCAGTGGAAAGTCGATGAACTTCGTCAATGATAAACACTTTGTATTTCAATTGCATGGGCCGCGCGACCGCGTTTTCAATAATATTTTCGCGCACCATATCTATGCCGGTGTTGGTTGCGGCATCCAGTTCGATTAAATCAATCGCGGAACGTTCTTGGATGGCAACGCACGCATCACAGGTGGTATCCGGCTCGGCGCTGTCTGCCGCGCGGCCGGTGCAGTTGATGGTTTTCGCGAGCAAACGCGCGGCGGTGGTTTTTCCCACGCCCCGCGGACCGGAAAACAAATACGCATGGGCGATGCGGCCCGTGCGTATCTCGTTTTGGAGAGTGCGGACAATCGTGTCTTGCCCGATGAGCGCGCCCCACATTTGGGGTCTATGCGTGCGGTAGAGGGCTGGCATAACGGGATTCAGTGTAACACACCCCTGCTTTGCCGACAATCGCCGCCCACGTGCCGCCGTCCACAGGGATTTCAAGGGTAACGGTATCGCCGGGTGTAACACGAAAAAAGCGGAGGGGCGCGTGGAGAATGTGATAGCGCGCGCCGTTGCGGGTGGCCGCGATGCCGCTATTTTGGTCAATGCATTCCAGAATCGCGGTTACGGTCGCGCGCGCCACGCGGCTGATTTGTTTGAAGTATCGTCGGCCATCCGCATGGGAAACCATCTGGAGCATGTCGCCCTCTACCAGTTTTGATTTTGACGCGTAATTTTCAGGAACCGGATGAACGATGCCGTCATCGGTAATCATGTGTTTGCCGTCAAAAACGCCATCAACGGTTGTTGAGGTGGGAGCAGGAGTGGGTGAAAGGGCGGTGCCGAGCGTGGCCGCGACATTTTCAAGTTTAGCGAGTACCGCCTTTGCCTCCGCCACGAGCGCAACGATTGTTTCAGACGCGGTGGGCGTGGTTGGTTGTTGCGCGATTGTTTCTGTGGGGCGGACGGAAAAAATTTCTTCGAGTGATTTGAAAGTTGGTTCGTGCATGAGGAGTAGTATACCAAAAAGACCCGCGTGGTTCGAGGGTCTTTTAGTGGATGCTGTGTGTACGAGGTGGGGATAAATGTCATTCCGGACGCCGCGATCCGGAATCCAGTAAATTTCTGGATTCCCGCTTTCGCGGGAATGACATTAGAGATTCGATTTCGCCAGTTCCGGTTCTGCGGTTGGCGCGGAAGCGCCCAGTTGCGCTCGTTCCATAATTTCCGCATTAACAAGTCGGCGGTCACGGCCAAATTTGAGGCGTGAAAGTTCTTTGATGCCGGCAGCGAGTTCGCGATTCCCACTCGGCGGCTTATCCACGCGTAAATTGAATGGTCGCGCGGCGGTGTTATCAATCAGCAGTTTGATATACGCGGTGTATTTTTCAACGTTGATTAAATCATGCGCAGAGAACACGGGCGCGAATTCTTTAGAGAGGACTTCCGCGTCTTCCACGCCGATGCGATAGCAGGCAATGGTTCCCACGTTTCCCAGCACGGCATCGCGGATTTTTGTGTCTCCTTTTGGCGCCAGCTGTCCCAAGTATTGATGGGCGATAATAAGATCAAGCCGGTATTTACGCGCTTCGGATAGAATAGTGGCAATGGAATCCGTGATGAAGTTTTGGAACTCGTCAATGTAGAGATAAAAATCATGGCGCTGGTCTTCAGGAAGTTCTGCCCGTGCAAATGCGGCCATCTGCAATTTTGATACGATAACCATGCCAAGAACATTCGCGTTTATTTCACCCACGGTTCCTTTTGCCAAATTCACAATAAGAATTTTCTTTTTGTCCATGATTTCGCGGAAATCAAACGAGGAGTGTTCTTGGCCGATTATATTCCGCATCATTTCATTTTCCACAAACCGTCCCACCTTTGATATGAGATACCCGAGCATATCGGATTTGGTATTCGCGGTCATTTGCGACATTTCTTTCTCCCAAAAGGCGCGCACCATCGGGTCCTGCAATTTCGCGATCCATACGGCGGCATACTCGTCATCGGTAAACATGCGCGGTATTTCCGTAATCGTTCCCGAACTTTCAGGGTCTGCCATGAGCGTCAGCATGACATTGCGCATATAGTGTTCAAACATCGGGCCGATCATCGACGGGTCGGAAACCAAACGATAAAAAATGGCAATCATCTCCTGAATCACGAAATCTTTTTCCTCAACGGTTTTTGCCTCCAGCATGTTAAGCCCCATCGGACGTTCCATGTCAGAGGGATTGAAATAAATCACATCGTCAATGCGGGATTCCGGGACGTAACTCAAGGCGTCTTCCGCGAAGTCGCCATTTGGGTCAATCAGGCAGACTCCCTCGCCGTTTTGTATGTCTTGTTTTATCATGGATTGCATGAGCACTGTTTTACCCGAACCGGATTTACCGATGATATAAAAATGACGACGGCGATCCGCTTTTTTTATAAAAATGTTTTTTTCATCGCCGCGATACACCGCGCGTCCCAAACGTAATCCCTCGGTAGGCAAATTCACCGGCGGCGGCGCCTGACGCGCTTCAAGCCAGTTGATGCCCGGCGTTTCGGTTACCTCGGGGATCGGGAAGTGAAAGACACTCGCCATCTCCTCCGTGTTTAATACAAACCCGCGTTGTTCGTTGAAACTGCGATAAATAAAATCGCGAATCAGCCGCGGCTGTTTTGATGGAACCTCGGCGGAAAACGTATTGCCGTACTGATACAAATTATACTGGCTGAACGCGTTGACGATATTGTCCAGATAGCGCTTCGCGCGGAGACGGTCATTTGAAGCCACCACAATTCGCGCGTTCACATCCATGCCGGCTTTGCCGGATTTTTCTTCAATATTTTTTACCAGTTCTTGTTCCTGTTGAGTAAGTTGCTTTGGTTTATCCGGTTGGCCATCCTTATTGCCACTGCTAAAGGCGGCTTGGGAGAATTCCTTGCCAAGTGACGCAAGCGCGCTCTTTCCTTCTCCCAATCCTTCGCCGCGCGCGGCGCTTTTTGCCATCGCAATGCCTTTTCGGCGCCATTTTTTGTGAGCGGAGCGAATGGTGAATTGAATGGCGGCGCTGTCGGTTTCTTCCACTTGGCTCAATGGATTGGTGATTGCCGAAAGAGGGTCGCTATCCATTTTTTTGTAGGTTTTGATGGGGTACCCGTGCGGCTGGGCAAGTTTAAGATATGCGCCAAGCGCCACGCCCTGACGAGGAAAGATATTATATTCGTCCACCTCTTCAATTTCAGCGTCAGGGTATTGTGCGTGAATTTGTTCTTGGATATACGGCGCCATGGCGGGCGAGACGGCAACATAAAAAGAAATTATCTTTTTTTGCACGACAATCTCAAACGAAAGATGGTCGGTGCGGCCGCGCAGCCACGCCAGCAATCCGCGTTGATCCTTGAGTCCGCCTACGGCGGCAAAGAATGATTCGCAAACCGCGATTTTTTCTCTTATTTGGTCAATGCGCTGTTCCGTGTTTGCTTGCTGGTCTCCTCCACCCGCTTGCGGCACGCGCACAAGGAAAAATACGCGAATGTTTCCGGGATTAAACCGGTTCGCTTGTTGAAATATCGGGCGCAGTAAAAAAAGTAAGCCGATGCCGAGCGCAACGGCGGCCCAAAAAAGTAACATCCAAAACAGGCCGCTGTTGTTCAGCAGGAGCTCTGTCGCTGTTTGGCCGGAAGGAACAATGGAGAATTGAAACATACGCGTCACTCGCGCACCCGCACGAGAGCACCCATTTTCGCATGCGCTTCCTGTTCTATCCACCAGGGATTGGTATCAGGCAGGAGCGAGAGCCATCTGTGGACTGAAACAAATATTCCTTTTACTTGTTGAGGGCCGAGTGTTCGTGCGGCAAGCAAGGCGCGGACTGCCGCTCCCGTGTGTTCGCCCTCCACTTTAAATACTTCTTGCGCCAACGGTTCAAGGGCGGCAAACGCTTCGCCAACCCCTGCCTCCAGTTTTTTTTCAATCGCGTGTTGGATGGGATCTTGGGGTATTTCAACAAGCGCGGGGCGTGTCGCCTCCACGGGCACCGCCGCGGGCGTTTCTTGCGGCGGCGGCAAAACGCCATGCGGTAACGGCTCACCGTCAACGTATACTTCCTTTCCTTTTTCTGATGCTGTTTCTGATAGTGGTGTTGCTTCTGGCGCGGCTTCAAGAACCGGTGTTTCAACCGGTGCCGGTGGTGTTTCTATAGTTGTTTCAGAAGTA